>JALONW010000008.1 GCA_025454725.1 Anaerolineae bacterium | reverse complement strand
ACTGGCACCAGCGAAATCCATGTCTGGACGCCGCTGGCCCAACCGTCCACTTTCAGACTGTCCATCGCGGGCGCGGCCGTAGCCGATTGTCAGACCGCCGTCCCTGCTGACTCGGACAATCCCCGTGTCTGCGAGGGGTATGTTACTCCATCGCCCGACCCGACCACCGCACGCTACCTGTACTTTAGCTATACGCCCGGCGTACTGGTGGTCAAGAACCCGTCGCCTGACTTGTGGATGCCGCTGGATGTCACTTTGGTGGGCGCGGGTGACTCAATTGACCTCGGCGCGGCGGCGCTGTACAGCACCGTGCTACCCGTCGTGTTGGACGGGGACGGTCGGCGGGTGCTGCCGCTTGCGCCGGGCGAATGTGTGGCGCTGTTTACGGATGAAGTCGTGCCGCTGCCAGAGGCGTGCGGGTTGGTGGTAGCCGAGGCGACCGACTCAGATTTCTGGGCGGACGGCTTCCGGCTGGGCGGTGAGGGGGTTGTCCGTACCTGTCCCGCCGCCTCGGATGAGCGCCTGACGGTGTGTGTGTTGCAGCGCTAGAGGGTCGTCAGTTGGCCGAAGCCAGTGCGACCATCTCGTCCAGCGAGGCGGCGGCGGCGTGGCTGGCGGCCTCTTGCAGTGCTCCGGGCGAGAGCCATACGCGCAGTTGGTCGGTCAACGCACCCGCCTGCGCCCGCTGTTGTGACCCGGCCTGCGGGGTCTGACCGACATAGGCCAACAGCCGAGAGGCGAGGTCAACCCCGCCCAGCGCAGCCTCGACCTCGGCGCGCAGGAGCAGCACGTCCAGCTTATGGCGGGTGCTGGTGTCGCTGCTACGGGTCAGGTGCGCCGCCTGCGAGACAAGGCTGAGGGCGCGGATGTAATCGCCCGCCGCAATCTCGACCCTCGCCTGTCCCAACAGTGCGCCGACCAACCCACTCGCTCCACCCAAATGTCGGTGGACACGGACGTTTTCGGCGGCGTATTGGCGGGCGTCGTCCAGCCGGCCAGCCTGCATGGTGATGATGGCGAGGCTGTTGAGCGTGGACGTGACGCCGAACATATTCCGCAGCCGCCGGTACATCGAGAGCGCCTCACGGGCGGAGGCCTCGGCCTGCGGGCTGCCCAGCATCGACTCGACCATCGATTGGTTCATCAAGATATAGGCGTAGAGATACAATCCCGGCTCGTCGCCCAGCGCCGCCAACGCCTCGGTGAGCAGGGTCTGGGCGCGAGCGAGGTCGGCCTCGCCGGGTGGCAGGCGGTACCAATAGGTGCGCGCCCAGTTGGTGTAAACAGCGGCGACCTGATAGTTTTCGCCAATGGCGGTGTAGAGGTCGCGGCTCTCGGCGAAGCGCTCCCGCGCTTGCGCGATGTCGCCAGTGGTCAGGTGGCCGTAGGCAGCGATGAAGCGCATCAGCGCTCGGTGGAACGGGTCGCCGCTGGCCGCGATAAGGGGCTGCGCCGCCGCCAAGACCGGAAGCGCACTGCGCGCCTCGCGTCCCGACAAGATGGTTAATGCCGCCTGCCACAGCAGAGACGCTCCAAGCGCGGAGTCGCGGCTGGGCGTGGGCGGCAGGGTTTGCAGTGCCGCCGCTGTGTCAGTCAGGCATTCCACCCCGGCGGACAGTTCACCGCGCAGCAGGAAATACAGACACAACGTATACATGCCGTCGCGCAGGTCATCATGTAGGCCGCGCTGTGACGCCCAGCGCCAACCAGCGCGGATGTTCTCTAGGTCGGCCTCGATTTCGTCCAAGACCTCTAGCTGCCGCCGCCCTTCAAGGTCGCGCCGCACGTCGGCCAATTCCTTGAGGTAGAAGCGGGCGTGGGCGTCGCGCACGGGTGAGCTTCTCCTCGGCAAATTGGCGGCTGACCTCGTGGATGTGGTAGATTCCGCTGTCAGTGTCGCGCCGCAGCAGCGACTTGTTCGCCAGCCCCATCAGTTGGCGGATGCTTGCGCCGGAGACGGCTTGCCCCGCCGACCGAGTGAAGCGCCCCCGGAAGACTGCAATCCGCACGAACACCTCGCGCTCATCGTTACTGAGCAAGCGCCATGATGACTCGAATACGGCGCGTAGGCTGTGAGGGTGTCCGTCGGGGCTGTCGCCGCTATCCGCGCCCAAAAAGTCGAGATTGGCGCGCATCTCACGCACGATGTCACGCGGGGTCATGGTGGCTGTCCATGCAGCGGCCAGCTCAATCCCCAGCGGCATCCCTTCCAACATTTGGGTAATGGTGACGACATCCGGGAGTGAGTCGGGCGTCAGCTCGAAGCCGGGTTTGGCGCGGCGGGCGGCCTGTGCGAACAGACCGACGGCGCTGTGGTCCTGTGCGCCATGTTCGCTGGCAGTGTCCGGGTAGTCCAGCCCATCAATGGCGAAAATGGTCTCGCCCTGAAGGTTGAGCTTGACGCGGGAGGTCGCCAAGACCTGCACCCGTGGCGCGGTCTGAAGGATTTCAGCCAGCAGCGGCAGCCCGTCCAGCAGGTGGTCCCAATTGTCCATCACCAGAAACAGGGCGCGCCCGCGCAGGTAGTCCAGCAGTTGGGTCTTGGGCGCAAGGTCCTGCGCAAAGTCCATGTTCAGTGTATGGCCGAGCGTCTGTACGAGGTCATCGGCGGACGACAGCGGCGCAAGCGGGACGAAGAAAATCCCGTCCACGAATGAGCCGACCACCCGGTGCGCGCAGGCCAGCGCCAGCCGCGTCTTCCCGATGCCGCCCGTCCCCATGACCGTGATTAAGCGGACATTGGGGTCTTGGATGAGCCGTTTCAGCTCGTTCAGCTCGCGTTCGCGTCCGATGAATGGGGTGGCCTGAGCGGGCAAGTTGTGGTTGGCGACCGACATCAGCGGCGTGGGCGTGCGGAAGCGGTCGAGGCCGCCCGCCGCCTGTGGGAGGGGCGTATTCATCCCAGCTTCAATCCCGGTCAAAATTTGTTCCATCTCTGCGCCCGCCCGCCGCGCCGACGACACCCGCACCTCGCGGTCTTTGGTCAGCAGGCGGTAAATCAGGTCTACCAGCGCGGGCGGGGCCGCTGGACAGAGCAGTTCGAGGTCCTGCGGCGGCTGGGTGGCGATGTTGGTCAGGATGGTGGCGATATTCCCCGCGCTGAACGGTGTCCGCCCGGCCAACAGCTCGAACAAGACCACGCCCAGCGCCCACAGGTCGGCGCGGGCGTCCAATTCCAGCCCTTGCAGCGCCTCCGGTGAGAGGTAGTCCGGCGCGCCCAGCGGCCTGCCAGTGGCGGCGCGGTGCTTGTGCGTGTCCAGCCGAGCGACGCCGAAATCGGTTAGCTTGGGCGTGCCGTCCCCGGCCAGCATGATGTTGACCGACGACAGCGCCCGGTGGACGACGCCGAGGTGGTGGGCGCGGGTCAGTGCGTCGGCCAGCTCGATGCCCAGCCGCAGGGTGCGCGAGACGCTCAGGCGGCCAGACCGCTTCACCAGCGCGCTCAGGTCGCCGCCCTCAAGGTATTCCAGCACGAGGTAATAGTCCTGACCGTCGCGGAGGTTGGCGTGCAGGTTGACGATGTTGGGGTGGTTGAGCCGCCCCAGCGCCTCGACCTCGCGCTCGAAGCGGCGCAGGTTGTCCGGGTCGGCGCGGATGAGTTCGGGGTGCAGGTGTTTGATGGCGACCGGCTGGCCGATGGCGATGTCGAGGCCACGGTAGACCACGCCCATGCTCCCCTGCCCAATGGCCTCGACCATACGGAAGCGCTCTGCCAGAAGTTTAAGCGATGGGTTGGTGGTCATAGGCGCGTTTGGGTCTCGTTTCGGCTCATGAGTGTTTGAACGGTTGTAATATGTTCCTACATTATAGTCCAGTTTTGGGCGCTGGCGCGGGTTTTGCGTGTTTTAACCGCGCCCAGCCAAATTCGTGGGCTGAGGCCGTATCATCAGGTATCATTGAATGATGAACAAATATATAGATTAAGTTCGGCACGGGGCAGGAGCAGTACAGCGCCACCCCCATTCACAGCTACTGACACCCTCTAGGAAACCAGACCGATGTCCAGCGATTCGACCAATCCAAACAAAATTCTGCATGACCGTTACCGCCTTGAAAGCCTCATTGCACGGGGCGGGATGGGTGCTGTATTTAAGGCCACCGACCTCCAGACCGGCCAGATTGTCGCGGTCAAGCACCTCTTGCCCGAAGCGTTGACCACCGACCCCTCGCTGCGCGCCCGCGTCATCCGCGAGGGCGAGGCGCTGCGCCAGCTCGACCATCCCAACATCGTCAAGCTGCTCGACACCTTCGAGACGGCGGGTATTTACCACCTTGTGCTGGAATACGTGGACGGCGGCAGCCTCGCCAAGATGATTGAGGGCTATGGCGCGCTGCCGTATAACCGGGCGCTGGGCTTGGCGATTGAAATCGTGGACGCGCTCGCCCGCGCCCATCACCTCCGCATCGTTCACCGCGACTTAAAGCCCAGCAACATTTTGGTGATGTCATCGGGGACGCCCAAGCTGACCGATTTTGGGACGGCGCTGCTCAAGAACCGCGAGCGCCTGACGGTCGGTGACGCGATGCCCGGCGGCACGGTCGAATGGGCTGCGCCGGAAGTCCTGAGCGGTTCATCTGCCGACGAGCGCGCCGACATCTGGTCGCTGGGGCTGGTAATGTACACCATGCTGGCAGGCCGCCACCCGTTCCAGTCTGAGCGCCTGACCGAGACCCTTTCCAACATCTTCGGGGCCGAGCCGCCGCCGCTTTCGACCTTCCGAAACGACGTGCCAGAGGCGATGGATGACCTCATCCACAAAATGCTGAACAAGGAACCGCAGCGCCGCCCGGCCACGGCGCGCTTGGTCGGCGCACAGCTAGAGACCATCGCGATGGCGGCCAACACCCGCCCGCCCAGCCAGCCGGTTAACCCCAGTACTTCGACCTCGACTTCCGAGGTGGCCATTTTTGAGCCGAAACACAACCTCCCGGCGCAGCCGACCGCCTTCATTGGGCGGGCGGAGGAGGCACAGGCGGTCATCGAACTGTTGGAAACACCTTCGGTTCGCCTCGTCACGCTGGTCGCACCCGGCGGCATGGGCAAGACCCGCCTCGCGCTGGAAGTGGCCGAGCGCTGCGTGCCTTACTACCCCGATGGCGTGTACTTTGTCGCGCTGGCCCCGCTTTCGACGCCGGAAGGCGTGGTCACGGCTATCGCCGACTCGATTGGGCTGGCGTTCGTCCCCGACTCGGACATCCGCCAGCAGCTTTTGGAATACCTTCATGCCAAAGCCATGCTGTTGGTGATTGACAACTTCGAGCATGTGCTGGCCGGGGCGACCGTGGTGGCCGACCTGCTGCGCGCCGCGCCCCAGCTCAAGGTGTTGGCGACCACCCGCGAAAAACTCGACGTGCAGGGCGAACACCTCTACAGCCTCGCGCCGCTGGAAATCCCCGACGAGGACTCGAACATCCCGCGCCGCTACAGCGCCATCCAACTGTTCGAGCAGGGTGCGCGCCGCGCCCGTCCCAGCTATGAGCTGACCGATGAAGACCTCGCGGCCATCATCTCCATCTGCCGCTATGTCGAGGGCGTACCACTGGGCATCCTGCTGGCGGCGGGCTGGGTTGAGGCACTCACACCAACCGAAATTGCCATTGAAATCCAGCGCGACCCCGACTTTTTGGAGACGACTGGGCGCGATGTACCAGAGCGCCAGCGCAGCCTGCGCGCCACCTTCAATTATTCATGGAAGCTGCTTAACGATGATGAGCGTGACACGCTGGCGCGCATCGCGGTGTTCCACGGTGGTTTCACCCGCGACGCGGCGCAGGCAGTGGCCGGGACCAGCCTGCGCTCACTGCTGGCACTGGCGAGCAAGTCGCTCCTGCGGCGTGACCCAGAGGCCGGGTCGTTCAGCCTGCACGAGATAATCCGTCAATATGCCGCCGAGAAGCTGGACGAGATGGGCTTGGCCGAGGCCGTCCGACTCGCGCACAGCGATTTCTACCTCAACCAGTTGGCCGCACGCCGCACAGCCTTTGAGGGGCGTGGCCAGCTAGAGGCGTTCCGCACCCAAGCCGCTGAGGGCGAAAATTTACAGGCGGCGGTTCAGTACGCCGTGCAATACAAGCGCACCGTAGCGCTGGTGCGCGCCGTCCACGCTTACGGGCTGTATGCCGAGTTCCGCTCCAACCGCATCGAGTCGCAGACTTTCGCCGAGCCGGTCATTGAGGTGCTGCGCGGCCTATCGCCTAGCCCAGAACGCAATGCTGTGTTGGCACGGGCGTTGGCTTGGTACGCCCGCCTGTCGGTGTTCTTCGGTGAACAGCGCGATGCCGAACGCTCCATCGCTGAGGCGCGGCAGCTTACCCCCTCCCCGGCCAGCGCGCCAGAATTGGAGGCGCTGTTGCTGTTGGTCGAGGGATACGTTGAGATGTACTACCGTTCGCCGGTTGAGGCGCGCCATATCTTGGAGTATTCCGGCGCGCTCTACCGCCAAATCGGTGACCGGCACGGACTCAGCCTTGCGCTGATGGGCTTGGGGCAGGCGTGCTGGCGGCGCACCAACATTGCTGACCGTGACCTGCCGAGGGCGCGCCTGTGCCACACCGAGGCCATCGACATCCAGCGGGCGTTGGGTGACCGCTTCGGCGCGGCCATCTCGGTGATGAACCTTGGCACGGTGGCGACACTGGCCGGTCAGATTGAGGATGCCCGCCGCCTGCTGTTCGACGCGCGCAATGCCTACCGCGACCTCGGCAACACGTGGGGCATGGCCTCGGCGCAGATTAACTGGGCGTCCGCCGTGCTGCGCGCCCGCGCCTACGACGACGCCCGCACCGCCGTCAAAGAGGCACTAGCGCTTATCGAGCGCAGCGGGAGCGCCTACCGCCTGCTTTGGCCGCACACCGTCCAAGCCCAGATTGAGCTGCGGGCGGCCAACTACCTCCCCGCCCAACAGCTCGCTCTAGAAACCCTTCACTCGGCGCAGGATTTGGGCAGCGAGGACTGGGCCGCCACCAACGCCCGCTACGCCGCCGACGCCTCCCTCGCGCTGGGACGGTATGACGAGGCCACCGTCCGCTACCGCCTGAGCCGTGAATCGGCCCAGCGCGCCCATCTCAATGACCTGATGCTGTACTGCACGCTGGGCGAGGCGCTGGCGCTGCTGCTCAACGGTCAGGCGGACGCAGCGAGGCCGCTGTTTGGGCGGGTGCAGGACAAGGCGGTCGATAACCCCAACCAACAATCAGCGGCGCGGGTAGGGCTGGGCTTGTCTGCACTGAACACCCAAGACCCAGAAGGCGCAGTCGAACTGCTGACTCAGGCGCTGGGCGAGATGGGCGGGCGCAAAGGGCAGGCTGAGGCCGAATGGCAGGACTTCCAGCTCGACCGCTGGCACACGTTGGCGCTGGTTGGGCTGTGCGATGCGCGCCTCGCACTCAACGACGAAACCGGCGGCCTAGAGGCACTGCGTGCCGCCGCCCAACACCTACGTGACCTGCGCCATCCGTCGCTGGTGCTGGGGCTGGCTGCCGCCTATGCCGATGTGACAGCGGCGCTTAACCCGCCGGAGCGCACCGCCGAACTGACCTCGCTGGTGCTGGGTGATGCGCGGGCGTTCGCCGCCGACCAAACCCGCGCCCAACACGCATTGGACAAAATTCGCCTGAACATGAGCGCGTGGGCGCTGGAACAGGCTGCCAGCCGGGGCCGCACCCTCAGCCTTGAGGAGGTCATCCACCGGGTGATGGCAACTCGCCTCGACAGCCAGCCGAAGGGGTAGCGCCGGTAAGACCCCCGCTTTTGTTGGTTTGCGCCGCTTGGCGGGTTGGGTATACTATGCTCAGGATAACTTAGCCTTCCGACAGTCAACACTAGGACAGCGCGCATGGCCGATACCCCACCACCCAAACAAGGCGGTTGGAATACCCCCGACCCGGCTCAGGGCATCACAGCCGTCCCCACCGAGTCCGGGGAATCGCGGCGTGGCTACAAGGTCAAAGCCCTGCCCGAAGGTCTGACCGACCTACCCGACCTGCCCGGCGGTTGGCACCGCCCGCGCAGCGAAGATACCCTGCTCAAGCCGACCGACGAGACCATCATCATGGCCCCGGTCGATGAGGAGGATGAGGATTTAGAGCAGGCACTCCCTCCGGAGGCCGTTCCTGCCACGGCGGAGGAGGTCGAGAAGTTCCTCTCGCCTGAAGACCTGCTGGCCGACCTGCCCAGCGATGTCACGGACGCGCCGCTGCGCATCAACGGCGACCCGGTGGCCGAAGATGTTCCAGAATCGCCGGAAGATGTGCTGAACGCGCTCTCGATGATGAGCGATGACGACGACGAAGACCCCGACCCGCGCAACGGCCTCGGTAACGAGATGCTGGCGCTGGGGATGTTGGCCGGTGCGCCGGATGATGAGGCGACCACCACGCCGCCCACCGAGGAAGATACCGCGGTCGCGTCAGCAGAGGACGACCCCGCCGAGATTGCTCGCCGCCGCATGGCGCAGTTGGCCGGGGGCGCGCCGGTTTCATCGGAGCCGCCCGCCGGGCCGACGCCCGCCGCCGTTGAGTCGGCGCGCATGGCGAATGAGGTCATGGGCCAGCGCTTTTTCAGTATCCAGCAGCAGATGGCGCAGCTCCGTATGATGGTGCAGTCCGGCCAGATTACGCCGGAACAGGCCGAGAACGAAATCAACGCCAATCAGCTTATCATCCAGACCGACGACGGCCATTACTGGCGCATGTCGCTGTACGACACGTCGTGGCTGCGCTCGACTGCTGACGGCATGGGCTGGGAACCGGCCAACCCGATTTGGTTGGAGCAGTACCTCGCCACCCAGCAGATGGGTGCGGACGGTCTGCCGCTGCTCAACACTGGCCCCGCCGAGTCATCGGGTGGGTTGGGCGGGGCGGCCACCGTCCCGATGGGCAGTATCGAGTACATGCCGCTGCCCAACCAAGTCTCCACCAACGACATGGGTCAAACCGTGGTCGGCGGCGCGGCCTTCCGTGAGCAGCTCGACATGACTGACCCCGGCTCACAGCCGACGGTCGCCGGGGCAACACTGGCGGGCGCGACCCTCCCCAGCGCTTCGGTCGGCTATGGTAGTTTTGAGCCGGGCATCCCCGCCGCAGTCGATGAATCACTGCCGCCCGACCTCGATGAAGAGATGGAAGGCGAGCTTTCTGAGCAGGCCGACCAGATGTACCGCCGCAACACCACGCGCAACATTGTGCTGGCGGTGGTCGGTGTACTTGGGCTGATGTTATTGGTCGGTGCTGGCGGCTTATGGGCGGCCAACGGATGGTATAACGGCATCGTCGAACAGTACGACGCGCAGCTCGATGCGCTGGCGAACTACGAGCCGGAATTCCAGACCGTGGTGATTCAGGACAGCGCTGGGCGCGAGATTGCCCGCCTTGCCGACGCGGGCGACCGCACACCATCAGCCAGTACCTCATCCACGCGGTGGTCTCGACCCGCAACCCGACCTTTTTCGGTGACCCCGGTTGGGATACTGGCACGACCATCGGCGCGTATATCGAGAGTTTCAGTGGTACGACCGTCCCAGTCAATAAGACCATCACCCAACTGGTCGCTGAAAGCCTCGTGCTGGGCGGCGGCAATACTTCCGCCAGCGATGCCGACCTGATTGTCGTGGCGGGGGAGTTGGGGCGGCGCTATAGCAAGGAATTTATCCTCGCGCTGTTCCTGAACGAGTTCGCATTCGGCAACAACACCTACGGCGTCGAGGCGGCCTCACAGTTCTACCTCGGCAAACCGGCCTCGGAATTGAATATCCCAGAAGCCGCGTTGTTGGCGGCCATCATGGAAGACCCCAACACGGTTGACCCGGTGAGCAACCGCAATATCCGCAACCCTATCCTCAGCGTGGCGCGCCGCATGGCCGAGGTCGGCTGCCTGAGTATTCCGGGGCGCGGTCAAGTGTGCATCACCGCCAACGACATCAGCGAGACCAACCCGCAGTTCGTGCGTGCGCTCGGCACGGTTGAACTTCTGCCGTTCCGCCCGCGCCAAGTTACGACCGAGTACCCGCACTTTGTTCAGCTCGTCCGCCAGCAGTTGGAGGCGGTGTACGGCCAAGAACTGTACACCCGTGGCTTCCGCGTCCGCACAACGCTCAACACTGCCGCGCAGGACGCAGCTCAAACCCTGCTCAACCGCCGCCTGACCGAACTCAGCGGGACGGGCATTACCACCGGCGCGACCTCCTACCTTAACTCGCGCACCGGCGCGGTTTTGGCTTATGTCGGCAGCCCGGATTTCGATAACCTTGACCTACAGGGTCAGCGCGACTATCTGCGCGAGTACCGCCAGCCGGGGACGACCATCACGCCGCTGGTGTATGCGCCCGCGCTGCAAGGCGTCGATAGGAATGGCAACGGCTCGTTCGAGTTCAACGAGTACTACACACCCGCGACCATGGTCTGGGACGTGCCGACCAACTTCCAGTCTGGCCAGAGCGGCACGCCGCCAGTCGCGCCCAACAACCTCGACGGGCGCTTCTACGGCCCGGTCTCGGTGCGCGAGGCGCTGGCGAATCAGTTCGCAGTAGCCGCCGCCCGCACCTACACCGACATTGGCGAGAGCGCCTTCCGCACAATGGCCGACCGCATGGGCATTTCGTTCCTGCCCGACAGCATCTTCAGCGTAGAGACGGCGCTGGGTGCGACGCCCGTCCGCCCGATTGACTTGATTTCGGCCTACACGACCTTTGCCAGCGGCGGCACCCACCGCCATTGGTATGTCATCGAGACCATCACCGACTCCAACGGCATCGAGGTTCCGCTGCCGGAAATCCTGCGCCGCCCGGCTCAAGATGCCATCAGCCCGCAGACGGCTTTCCTGATGGCGAACATGCTCAGTGATGACCTCGCTCGCAACACCCAGCTCATCCCGCGCAACTCGGCGCTGGTCATTCCAGAGCGCCCGAATCAGGGCTTCGTGGCGACGGTGGCCGGTCAGAACGCCGCCCGCACCAACTTCTGGACCATCGGCGTGACGGCAGATGTGTCCATCGGGGTGTGGCTCGGCACGCCCAACGCCGATGTCCCCATCCCGAATCAGACCGGCTTGAGTGTGGCCGCGCCCGCGTGGAACCAGATGATGCGGCAGATTGCCGTCTCGAACAATATCCCCATCTTCCCCGACCCCGGTGGTCTGACCCGTAATGACGTTTGTAGCCTGACCGGGACGGCCTTCGGGCCGGAGTGTGCCGGGACGCGACGTAGCGAGCTGTTCGCGCAGACCCGCCAAGCACCCCCGTCCACGTTGGGTCTAGTGGTCACGGCGGCGGTCAACACATGGAACGGTCAGCGCGCCAACCAGTTCTGCCCCAGCACCGAGGACACCGAGCAGCGCGTCTATCTGAACAACGCCGACCAGTTCATCGTCGCGTATCTGCAATCGACCGCTGGCCGCAATCTCGCCAATCAACTGGGCATCGGCCAGAACATCGCCGCGCTGCCGACCAGCGAATGCGACCAGAATACCCAGCTCCCGACCGTGGTTATTAACTCACCGACCGCCGGGCAGTCGCTGATTGGTCAGGTGCAGATTACCGGTCAGGTGTCCGCGCCCGCCGATTTCAACCGCTACACGTTGGAAATCGCGCCGCAGGGGACGCAGAATTTCACCCCGCTGCCCGGTTTCCCGACCAGCAGCCAGCAGACCACGCCGGGCGGCGTCCTCGGCACATGGGACACCAACGCGGTCACCAGCGGCGGCTACACCCTGCGCCTGACCGCCTTCAGCAGCAACGGCGGCTATGTCCGTCGCAGCGTAGACGTGGTGGTCAATAACCCGACGCCCACGCCGACGGCGACGCCCAGCCCGACGCCGCAGCCCATCGACACGCTGCCGCCGCTGTTCACACCGCTGCCGTTTGACCCCATCACCTCACCGCAGCCGCTCGGCCCGACCGCGACGTCTGCGCCATTCTAGCGCGCTGGCTTCAGCCTCATATAAAAGCCCTTCCCAAATCATCAGGAGGGGCTTTTTTGCGCCCACATCATCCCAGCCCCACGGCGTCCAATGTGCCGGGCGCGGCCAACTGTGAGAAGGTGTAGGCCATTGTCTCTGGCGACGGCTGGCAGTCGTTCGCCAGCCACCAGCGTAGGGTGTTGAACAGAGCTCCGGCTAGAAAATGGGCAATCAACATCGGCTCGACGGTCATTTTCGGCGCGACCTCTCGGATGGGTGCGTGCCATTCATAAGAAGTTTGTGCCATAAAGTCGAGTAGGTGCGTGATCAGGCGCACCGACCCGCCCGCGTTCAGTACGGCGCGGTAAAAATCTGCGTTTTGCTGCACATGTTTGAAAGCGGAATAGGAAAGGGGTTTGTTACCAGCCAGCAGAGTGTCAGCGTTCATTTGCGTGACGGTTTGCGCCGCCGCTGACAGCATCGGTAGAACACAGTCAAGCAGCAGAGCGTCTTTGTCGTTGTAGTGAGCGTAGAAGGTTTTGCGGGCGACCCGCGCACGCCGTGTGATGTCTGTGATGCTGATGGCCTCGAACGGCGACTCGGCCACTAGCGCCATCAGCGCGCTGCGTAAGCTGTCGCGGGTGCGCTGCTGGCGCAAATCGAATTCGGTCATGAGTAACACCTGTAACTTAAGTGACATTATGTGGTTTGTTGGAGTGTGATTTTAGCGTAGGATGCTGGTTGAAACATCAAAATCTAAGGACAACTAAGCCTATGCACACTTCACCGATCACCGATTATTGGCGGCGCTACCACAACGCCGAAACGCTCGCACGGTTTGACGCGCTGCACACTGAAGCACACATCACCTCGACTGGGGTGCGACTGCACATCGACCTGTATGAGCAGCCTGACCCCGCCGCGCCGGTGCTGGTCATCAATCACGGCGGCGGGGGTTACTCGCGCATTTTTCTTCCGGTGGCGCTGGCGCTGTATGACCGGGGCTATACTATCGTCGTCCCCGACCAGCGCGGACAGGGGCTGTCGGAAGGCAACCGGGGCGATTTCACGGTCGGGCAGTTGGTACAGAACATCGTTGATGTTGCCCAATGGGCGCAGGCGCGCTACCGGGGGAGGCTGTTTTTGCTGGGCGGCAGCATCGGCGGCGGATTGGTGTATCAGGCGGCAGCAGTGGGCGCACCGGCTGAGGCGGTGGTCTGCCACAACCTCTACGACTTTGGCAGCATCCACGACACGCTGGCCATGTCGCGCTTTGCGCCGCTGCGACACGTCCCGGGTTTGTCGTGGGTATCCGGCGCGCTCATCCGTGGGTTAACGGCGGTCGCGCCGAGTCTGCGGATACCGTTCCGGGCGCTGGGACGCTTTCGTGACATGGTGGACGGGCGCGACGCGGCTTTTTTCCCCATCTGGGCAAATGACCCGCTGCCGGTGAAGGCCGTGACACTGCGCTATATGCGGAGTACGTTTACCACGCCGCCCGCCGTACCGTTTGAGCAGAATACTGTCCCGGTGTTGGTCATCAACCCGACCCGTGACCGGATGGTCAGCCCGGCGGTGACGCAGCACAACTATGAACGTCTTGGCGGTGAAAAGCGCTACGCCGAAATCCCCTACGGCCACTGGGCGACCGGCGCGGATTTTCTCTCGATGTATGCCGACATTGTCGACGGTTATCTGCGGGAAAGGCTGGCGGTCAATTCGGCACGCGGGGTGTAGGGGCGATATACTGTGGGGTAGGACGAGGAAAAGGAACGACCACCCATCACACATATATATAAGGAAACCCGCCATGATTACCCCCCAAGACATCCGCGCCGCGCACGGGCGCATCAGCGGACACCTCAGCCTGCCGACCCCGTTAGAGCGCGCCGCTTGGCTGCCCGGCGAGGTCTACCTCAAGGTCGAGTCGGCCAACCCGACCCATTCCTTTAAGGTGCGCGGGGCGCTCAACGCCATGCTGCGTCGGAAAGAAGCTGGGCGTGCCGGGGGTGGGGTGATTGCCGCGTCGTCGGGCAACCACGCGCAGGCGTTGGCCTACGCCTCGAAGCTGACCGGGGTGCGCGCCCAGATTATCATGCCCGCACACACGCCGCAGAAAAAGGTAGATGGGGTGCGCGCCCACGGCGGCGAGGCCATCTTGTTCGGTGAGACTTACGACGACGCCGAGGCCGAGGCCATCCGCCGCGCCGAGGCCGAGGGACTCGCGTATATCTCGCCGTATAACCACCCCGATGTGGCGGCGGGCGCGGGGACGGTCGGGCTAGAAATCGCTACACAGCTCCCGACGGTCGGGCGTGTGCTGGTCTGTCTGAGCGGAGGGGGGCTGTTGGGCGGTGTAGCTGTGGCGCTGGCGTCGGTCGCGCCCGGCTGTGAGGTGATTGGGGTGTGCGCCGAGAGCGCGCCCGCTGGCTACAACGCCAAATATGGGACAGATTTGCCGCAGGTCTGGGAGACGCTAGCCGAGGCGCTCAGCGGCGACATCGAAGTCGGCAGTTTCACCGTCGAGCTGATTGAGCGCTACGTCCAACGGGTCGTACTGGTCAGCGAGGCCGCGATTGCCGATGCGATGCGGGCGCTGGCCTTCAAACAGGGCTGGATTGCCGAGGGCGGCGGTGCGGTAGCGACTGCCGCCCTGCTGTCAGGCGTGGTCGAGCCGTCGGATAAACCGACGGTCGCGGTGGTCAGCGGCGGCAACGTGGATGAAGCCGCCTTACGTCGGGTTTTGGCGGGTTAGGTCAGCAGCACCTCGGCGGTGGGGAGGCTGAGACCGGTCTGTGACTCGAGGAAGGCCAGCGCGTCGCGGGCGGGTTGCAGATAGGCCAGCATCGCGGCGGTGTGCTGCGACTCTTGGCCGCTACCAAGTTGGGTGCGCAGCTCCCGGCTCACGCCCATCAGCCAGCGCGTCGAGACCAAGACCTCATAGTAGGCCAATCCCTCGACTGGCACGCCGGTCACGCGCTCATATTCGCCTAAAACCTCTGCCGCCAGCGCCGGGTGGCCGCTTCGGCGCAGCGCCAACAGTGTCCACGCAAGGTCATAGCGCGGGTCGCCAATCTGCCAGCCCCAATCGACTACATAGCCCATCCCGCGCGGGTTGAGGACGACGTTGGACGGCACAAAATCGCGGTGGGTGATGACCGGCTCGGCGCACGGCACGCCTGACCGGTTGGCGTACAGCCAATCGACCAGCGGCAGAAATTCCTTCAGGTCATAGGTGTTGGCGAGGCCGCGCAGGGTATAGACCTCGCGGTTAATCAGCGCCAGCGGGCTGGTCGCGCCCACGCGCGGGGTGAGGACGGCTGCGCCGCGCCCGTGCAGGTCGGTCATTAGGTTGACGAACTGCGCGACTAACTCGGCGCGGCGGTTGGGGTCAGCCTCGGCCAGCGCCTGCTCAAAGGTCTGTCCGTCAATGTGTTCCATGATGACGAATGGGCGCTCCAACGGCGACTCCTCAATCTCAACCGCCAGCACACCGGGGACGGGGTAGTGTGCGCCGCGCAGGTTAAACAGCGCATGGCGTTCCTTGAGGGCGCGGTCCATCCCGTCGGGGGTGTTGGCGTACAGCTTGATGACGAAGGTCTGGGTGCGCTCCAGCCCGGCCTCATCGTAATTGAGGGCGAAGCGGTAGACCTCGCTGTTGGGATTATTGGCGAGTCGTTCGAGCTGCGCGGTACGGGCATCAACGCCCGGTGGGAGTAAAGTACGGGCGTATTCGGTGAGTTGGGTCTGTAGGCTCTTGGTCATGGGTGGGTTTGCACAATCGGATAGCGATGCAGGGGATTGTACGGCACGACCGCGCCGCTGCGTCAGGGTGGGTTATGGGGGTGGCGCGGGGGATGTTGGCCGTTTGGGTCAATCATTAGACGCTGGGTTTGCGCCAAAAATTACAGGTGACAGGAAGTGGGTTGTATTTTTTGTGCGCTTTTGTCTACGCATTTCGCACATCTTTTACAAGCGCCGTCTGTCTGTTTTCAACAGGCCGGACGATTGGGGAATTTTTTTGTGAAAAGTAGACAAAAGAATTCACCAAAGTTCATTTTATGCGCCGCTAATGAATGGGTTGGTGCTGGTTTAGACTGTGAGCAGTCAAGCAAAGGGCTTGGCAGTTCCCCCAAAAAACCGGAGGAGATAAACCCTATGCGTACCCGTTCCTCACTCATCCGCCGTCTCATTGCGATGGCTATCGGCACGCTGATTTTGGCGGCCTTCGGGACCAGTATCAGTTTTGCACAAGATGCTCCCGCCGCCCTGAGCGCTGACGACCTTACCCCCATCAATATCGCCATCGACAGCACATGGGTCATGATTGCCGCCTTCCTTGTTTTCTTCATGCAGGCGGGTTTCGCCATGCTGGAGACCGGCCTCGTCCGCCAGACAGGCGCAGTCAACGCGCTGGCAGTCAACTTCATCGACGCGACCGTTACGGGCATCGTGTTCTGGTTCGTCGGCTTCGGTATCGCCTTTGGCGCCAGCTCGAATGGGCTGTTCGGTACGTCAATGTTTGCGCTCAACAGCAGCAGCATGGGCGAAATCTTCTACGGCAACCTACCGGTGTTGGTCTTCTTCTTCTTCCAATTTGCTTTTGCCGCTACTGCCGCTACCATCACCACTGGTGCGTTGGCTGAGCGTACTGACTTCATCGGCGACCAGCTCAAGTCTGTTGCCATCGGCGCGCTGATTTACCCGGTGGTCGTTCACTGGCACTGGGGCGGTGGTTGGCTGTTCCAGACCGGCTTCCATGACTTCGCAGGCAGCACGCTTGTCCACTATGTCGGCGGTCTGTGCGCATTGGTTGGCGCTGCTATCATGGGGCCGCGTCCGGGTCGCAAGTGGGGCGCACCGCCCAAGCCGCACAACCTCGGCCTCGCAGCGCTGGGTGCAATGATCCTGTGGTTCGGTTGGTACGGCTTCAACCCCGGTTCAACCCTCGGTATCATCGGCTACGCCGACCTCGCCGCCCTGATTGCACTCAACACCACGCTGGCCGCCGCCATCGGCACCCTCAGCACCTTGGCCTTTGTCTACTTCCGCACCCACAAGTTTGACTTCGCCATGAGCCTGAACGGTTCGCTGGCTGGTCTGGTCGGTGTCACGGCTGGCTGCGCTTTCGTCGAACCCATCGGTGCGCTCGCCATCGGCGCTGTCGCTGGCGTAGTGGTCGTCTTGGCCGCTGATCTGGTCGAGAGTCTCAAGATTGATGACGCGGTGGGTGCATTCGCGGTTCACGGTGCCTGCGGTATGTGGGGTACGCTCGCCATTGGTCTGTTCGGCGCGCCCGGCCTGATGCTGGCTGTCCCCGGCACCGAGACGGTTAACCTCGGCCTATTCTACGGCGGCGGCCTGTCGATGCTCGGCATCCAGTTCGTCGGCGTGGCCGCGACCACCCTGTGGGTCGGCGCAACCTCGGCAGTGCTGTTCTTTGGCCTGAAGGCGATTGGCCGCCTCCGCGTCAACAAGATTGCGGACACTGTGGGCATCGATGTGTACGAACACGGTGCGTCGATTTGGCCGGATGTCGCCCCCCTGCCGGAGGAGATCGACGGCAGCGCCAAGAGCATTCCTGCCGGCGCGACCCAGCCCGCTGGCGACTAGCCCGAACCACAGGTTTCACACTCGTTTAGGACTGAAGGCCCGGTATAGCATACCGGGCTTTTTTTCGGTCAATTTTCAGTCACTATATGCTGTGTACAGATAGTTTGCCTAGTGGTCTTGTATAAATGTACGTCGCAACTGCCACAAGTTCACCAATGACATCCTTACAGTTTGATTTTAACGATGGACGGCGCTGTTTTTTGTGAAAAATAGACAATATAAACTATCAAAGTTCATTTTATGCGCCGCTAATGTATAAGGTTGCGCTGGTTTAGACTGTGGGCAGTCAAGCAAAGGGCTTGGCAATTCCCCCAGAACCGTAGGAGATACCCTATGCGTAACCGTTCATCACTCATTCGCCGTCTGTTTGTGATGGCAATCGCCACGCTGATTTTGGCGGCTTTTGGGACAAGCATCAGTTTTGCACAAGACGCACCCACCGCAGAGGACTTTGCGTCACTCAAGATCGGTCTCGACACCTCGTGGGTGATGATTACGGGCTTCTTGGTGTTTTTCATGCAGTTGGGATTCGCCATCCTTGAGACAGGCATGATCAGTCAGCGCGGTGCGGTCAACGCGCTGCTAGAGAACTTCATCGAAGCGGGTGTCGGGGCGTTGTGCTGGTGGTTCATCGGCTTCGGTCTAGCCTTTGGCGTAGACAACGGCAGTGGTCTGTTTGGCACGAGCTTGTTTATGCCCGGTGTGGAGCTGGCTGACACCATCTTCTATGGCAACATCAGCGTCCTGACCATGTTCTTCTTCCAGTTTGCGTTTGCCGCGACGGCCAGCACCATCACCACCGGTGCGATGGCCGAGCGCACGGATTTCGTCGGCAACCTGATCTACACCGTCATCGTCACCGTTTTCATCTACCCCATAGTTGTCCACTGGGTCTGGGGTGGCGGCTGGCTGTTCCAGCGCGGCTTCATCGACTTCGCGGGCAGCAACGTTGTTCACACGGTTGGTGGTGTCATCGCTCTGCTCGGCGCAATCTTCCTTGGGCCGCGTAAGGACAAGGTGTGGGGCAAGATGGTTACGCCGCACAACCTCGGCCTTGCCCTGATTGGTACGTTGATTTTGTGGGTGGGTTGGTACGGTTTCAACCCCGGTTCAACCCTCGGCATTGTCGGTGTGGCGGGTACCGTAGGTATTGTCGTCCTCAACACGACCATGGGTGGTGGCGTCGGTCTGCTGTCGGCCATGTTCTTCCAATATTTCCGCAGTGGTAAGTGGGACCTCGCTGTCACGCTGAACGGGTCGTTGGCTGGTCTGGTGGCCGTTACCGCTGGCTGCGCCTTTGTCAGCCCATTGGCCGCCATCATCATGGGCGCTGTGGGCGGCATCATCGTCATCCTGTGGGGTGACCTGTTGGAGCGTTTGAAGATTGACGACGCAGTTGGCGCATCTTCAGTCCACCTCGCCTGCGGTGTGTGGGGGATCCTCGCAGTCGGCCTGTTCGCGGAGCCTTCACTGATCGGCTTCGCTGCTAACCCTGCCAACGCGACATGGGGCGGCCTGCTCATCCCCGGCGGCGGTATCGATCTCTTGGTCACGCAGTTCATCGGCTCGGTGTCTACGATCATCTGGTGTGTCGTCACAGGTTCGATCATGTTCGGTGCGCTGAAGGCCATGGGACGCCTGCGTGTCAACAAGATCGCCGACACCATCGGTATCGATATGTACGAACACGGTGCGTCGATTTGGCCGGACATCCTGCCTGTGCCTGAGGAGATCGACGGCAGTGCCAAGAGTATCCCCACCGGCGCGACCCAGCCCTCTGGTGACTAGTCAGACCCTGTCCTAAGTCTCAAATCAAACGCCCTCATCCAGATCGGATGAGGGCGTTTTTGTTTATTGGGTTGGTGAAGGAGCGGACAGCATATTATAAAAGGTTTGTCCTGATGGGTTTTCTCTAAGTGAAGGGTGAGGCGAAAGGATGGAGGGGATGGGTTACAGCCTTAGACCTGCCGCAGCACGACGTGGAAGGTATACGAATCACCACGGTAGGCCGAGATGACGTATTCCAGCGGGCGGTCATCGGCGGTGTACAGCACGCGGGTCATGTGTAGGACGGGGGCGTTGGGTTTCAGCCCCAATACCCGCGCCTCGTCACGGGTTGCGCCGCGTGCCGCGATGGTCTGTTCGGCGTGTGCCAGCGCAAGACCATATTCCTGACGCAGCACCCGGTACAGCGATTCGCGGCTGAAGTCGTAGCGGTCGATTAAGCCGGGGCAAGCTGACGCGATGAGGTGTGAGGTTTCCAGCGCCATCGGCTGGTCATCCGCGATGCGAACGCGCTGAAGGACAGCCAACTGTGTGCCGGGGCGCACGTCCAAGAAGCGCGCGATGTCATCCGGCGCGGGGCAGACCTTGGCCGACAAAACTTGGCTGCTGGGAGCGTTGCCCCGCAGCCGCATGTCCTCGGTGAAGCTGGTCAGCGCCTCTAACTGCTGATTCAGCGGGCGCGGGCTGACAAACGTCCCCCGCCCGACCTGCGCGACCAATAAACCGGCCTGCTGCAAGCCCTTAATCGCGTGATGGACGGTCAAGCGGCTGACGCCCAATTGTTCGGCCAGCTCGCGCTCCGACGGGATGCGCTCGCCGGGACGGTAGCGCCCATCTTGGATGCCCTGCACGATATACGTCTTGATTTGTTCATAGAGGGGCATCGCCCCGGTCAGTTTAATCGTCGTCATGAGGGTCTAATCTGTTCATTCTTTTTTGGACGAAAACGACGCTCGCCACCATCAACAATCCGATGAGGGCGCTCAGGCCGCTGACCACAAACTGTGCGGTTCCCGGCGGCTGAAAAAACAGCATCAGCAGGCCGCACCCACCGATGAGCAGCCCCAGCCCCAAGAACTCGCGCAGCGCGCCAAGCACGGCCTTAGTCCCCTACTGTCGCTGGCGTGAGGTTGACACACGCGACCGTCTGGGTCACGCCCGGCACGGGCAGCAGCGGCGGCACGATGACATCACATTTGCCACCGAGGAACTGCGGGCAGCGCGGATGGAAGGCGCAGCCGTGTGGGATTTCGCTCAGGCGCGGGATTTCGTCGCTCCTCAGCTCGATATGCTTTTTACGCCGCGTGATGTCGGGGTCAGCCTCCGGCACGGCGGCCATCAGCGCACGGGTGTAGGGATGCTGCGGGTTGAGAATCATGTCCGGCGTTGGGCCAATCTCGACCATCCGACCGAGGTACATCACGCCGATGCGCCCCTCCCACGCGAAATACTTCGCCAGCGCGAGGTCGTGGGTGATGAACACAATCGCCAAGCCCAGCTCATCTTTCAAGCGGTGCAGCGTTTTGAGGATGCTTACACGGATGGAGACATCGACCATGCTGACGGCCTCGTCCGCGACAATCAGCTTGGGCTGGACGGTCAGGGCGCGGGCGATGCTGACGCGCTGGCGCTGTCCGCCGCTGAGTTGGTGCGGATACTTGTTCACGATGTCGCCCGGGGGGGTCAGGTCAACCAGCGTAAGCAGTTCCCAGATGCGGCGGCGCAGGTCGGCGCGGTCTTTGACCAGCTTGTGGCGCTTGAGTGGGAAGCTGAGGATATCCCCGATGGTGTGGGCGGGGTTGAGCGAGGCGAACGGGTCTTGGTGGACAATCTGAAGCTGGCGGCGCAGCACCGAGCGCTCTGGGCCGGTGTACTGCTCACGCGGTTTACCGCCGACCAGCACCTCGCCGCTGGATTGACCCAGCAGCCCAGCGATAATTTTGCCGGTGGTGGTCTTGCCGCAGCCCGACTCGCCGACTAAACAGATGATTTCGTTGGGGTTGACGCTCAGGTTGATGTCCTGAAGCACCGGCAGCACCACGCCGTCAACCTCAAACTGGCGGTGGACGCCGCGCAGCTCAATCAACGGGGTAGTAGAGGTGGTATTGGGCATCATGTCGTGATTTTCCGGTTGTTATGCGCCATCACACGGTCGGTCTCGTGGCAGGCGACGCGGTGACCGGGTTCTGGCATGATGAGGGGCGGCGGGGTGGTCTTGCACACCTCGACCGCGAAGGCGCAGCGCGGGTGAAACTTGCAGCCGGTCGGCGGCTCAATAAGGTCGGGCGGGCTGCCGGGGATACTGAGCAGTTCTTCCTGACCGGTCGAGAGGCGTGGAGCGGCGTTCAGAAGCGCCAGCGAGTAGGCGTGGCGCGACCGGTAAAACACCTCGTCTACTGGGCCGATTTCGATGATTTCCCCGGCGTACATGGTCGCTACGGTGTCGGCAATCTCGGCGGCGACGGCGAGGTCGTGGCTGATGAAGATGACGCTGAAGCCGAATTCGGCCTTGAGCTGTTCAATCACATCAAGGATGGAGCGCTGGGTGAGGATGTCCACCGCCGTGGTCGGCTCGTCCATGATGACGATTTGCGGGCGCAGCAGCAGCGCCAGCGCCAACAGCACGCGCTGGCGCATCCCGCCGGAAAGCTCGTGCGGGTAGGCGTTGAACACCCGCGCTGGGTCAAGCCGCACCTTCTGGAACAGCTCGAAGGCGCGGCGGCGCGCCTCGGCTTTGTTCAGGCGGTGGGCTTTGGCGGTGTCGTACACGAGGTCGCGCACGCGCAGTACCGGGTTGAGCGAGTTGAGCGCGCCCTGAAAGACCATCGCGCAGTCTGCCCACAAGAACTGGCGCAGCGCCTCTTTCCTCATCGACACGACATCGACGGTCTGACCGTCGGGGCGCGTGTACAGGATTTGGCCGCTGTCAATACTCCCTGTGATGGGGAGTTGGCGGATGAGCGCGAGGTTGAGCGTCGATTTGCCGCAGCCCGACTCACCAATCAGCGCCAGTGTCTCGCCCTTGCGGAGGTCGAAGCTGACATTGTTCACGGCGCGCACCCGCCCGCGCTTGGCGAGGTACGAGACCGATAGGTTGCGGACAGACAGCACGATTTCAGGCGAAATGCTCATAATCCACTCCGCAGGCGGGGGTTAAACACTTCTTCCAGCGACCGGCTGAACAACACCAGCGAGAGCTGGAACAGCGCGATGGCGAGGATTGGCCCCAGCATCATCCAGATGGCTTCTTGGCTAAACAGCGCGCCCTGCGAGCGCCCCATGAAAATCATCACGCCCCAGTCCGGCTCTTGCAGCGGGACGATGCCCAAAACCACCAGCGCGACGAGGCCGTACAGCGCAGTGCGAACGGTGAAAATCAGGTTGACGGCGATGTAGCTCACCATATTGGGGAACACTTCGCGGCTGATGATGTGCCACAAGCCGAGGTCGAGCGCAAACGCCGCCTCAACGTAATCGCGCTCGCGTAGGCTCAACACTTGGGCGCGGACGGCGCGCATCAGCGTCGGCCAGTTGAGGAATCCAAACAGTAAGGCCATCTGTATCGGGTCAGTGAACTGGATGACCGATGCCAGCACCAGCAGCAGCGGGAACTGGGGGATGGTCAGGATGAAGTTCGCCAGTGCCGACAAAATTCCATCGACCCAACCGCCCATCAGCGCAGCCAGCGACCCGAACAGCACGGCGACAGCGGTCGCGGCCAAACCCGCTTGAATCGACGTGACAATCAGGATACGCCCGCCGTAGACCACATGACTGAGTACGCTGCGCCCCTGCCAGTCGAGGCCGAGCGGAAATTCCGCGCTGGGCGCTTGGAACAGTGAGCGTGCGCCATCGACTCGGCGGCTGAACTGCGCGCTGCCCTCGTATTCGATGAACAGTGGGCCAAAAGCCGACATCGCCAAGAAGAAGGTCACGCCCAAAAAGCCGATGAACCCGGCCTTGTTCCGCACCAGCGCGCCCCACGACACGCGGACGGTATTGCCGAAATTGGCGAGGCGGCGCATGGTGCTTTGAGCGGTGGTCTCACTGAAATCGACCTCTTCCAGTTTGGCGCGGCTGGTGAAGGGGTCCTGCCGGTCAACGTAGGCGTGCGAGATGATGACGGCGGCCATCACGAACAGCGCAATCAGCCCGCCGATAATGCTGCACCCGAAACCCGCTATCGTACAGACGATGAAGCCGGTGATGCCGGGGCGTAGTTGTTTCAAGTAGATGCCCAGCGCCAGCGCCAAGCCGCCGCACACGAGGCCAATCACGAGGCCGACGGACGATACCCCAATCATGGTTATCGACCGCGCCCTTTCCCGACCCGCACGCGGGGGTCGAGCCAGCCCAGCAGCAGGTCCGATAGGGCGTTGGCGGCCACCACCGAGATGCTAATCACCAAGAAAATCCCCTGCATGGTCGTATAATCCCGCTCGGTAATGGCGCGCAGCAAACGCCGACCGAGGCCGGGGTACTGGAAGAATTCTTCGACAATCACGCTGCCACTGACGACGAAGCCAATCGAAATCGCCAAGCGTGTGACCAGAGGCAGCAGGGCGTTGCGCCCGACATACGCCGACAGGATGCGCGTCTCGCTCAGGCCGCGTGCCTTCGCCACCGTGATGAAATCCTCACCCAGCGTTGAAAGTGTGCTGGACTTCATCGCCAGCACCCATGAGCCGGTCGTGCTGAGGATATATGTCCCGACCGGGAGGATAGCGTGCTGGAAAATGCTGGCGATAAATTCCAGCGTAAAGCCGGGTTCGATGGCGGGGTTATACGCGCCGCGCATCTGCCCGACCTGAAACCACTGGAGCTGTACTCCGACCACCAGAATCAGCAGCAGAGCAATCACATAGTCGGGGATGCCGTACAAAATCGACGAGACGGTGGTGATGAAGTTATCTAAGAAGCCGCCGCGTCGGTAGGCGATGATGACGCCCAACAACGTGCCAAGTAAGAAACTCAGCAGCAGCCCCAGCCCGACGCTGAACAGTGTCCACGGCAGAAATTCGAGGATGATGCTGTTGACCGGCGTCCCGCCGCCCAAAATCGAGTTGCCGAGGTCGCCCCGCGCCAGCTTGCCGATATAGTCGACGTACTGCTCCAAAATCGGCGCGTCGGGGTCGAAGTCAAACAGGTTGGCGGCTTGCTGTTCGGCCTCCTCGAAGGTCAGCCCACGGTTCATGAGCTGGTCGATGCGGATTTGGATGGGGTTGCCGGGCATCAGGCGGATGAGGACGAACGTGAAGGTCGTCACCGCCCAGATGGTCACCAAGCTCTGGATTAACACCCGGAAGCTGTAGCTGTCCCACAGCCTGCGCAGCACTTGGCCGGGCGACCGGCGGGGCGCAGCGGCGACCGGGCGAGGGGTAGGGATGGATGTCATGGCGTGTTGGCCTCATCCCGCCCCCACAGGCTGCGCGGGGACGGGGCTGTGATGCATCTAACAATAGAAAGAGGGCGCAGCGCCCCCACACTGGGGCGGGGACGCTGCGCGGAGGTGGCTTACTGGGCGTCGCTGAGCGTGCCTTGCAGGATGAGCCAGATGATGGGGTGGTCAACGCCCGACGGGTTCAACCAGATGGGGTCACTGTCGTCCGGCACACCGGCGATAGCGGCCTCGTTCATCGGCTCGACCGAGAGCATGACGTTGAGCGGGATGAATGGCATCAGGTCGTTGATGATGGTCGCCACATCACCGGCGCGCTCGCGCTGCGCCTCGACATCGAGGCCGGTCGAAGCGTTGTTAATCATGTCTTGCAGGTTGACCATCTCACCGTTGTACTCGAACTCCATCTGGAAGTTCATGCCAATCTGACCATCGGTCAGGCCGACGTAGTTGAAGCGCTGGATGGGGCCGAAGAACTGGCTGGTGGCGAACGGCGAACCCTGCGCCCAGCTCCACACCGAGAGCTGGAAGTTGCCAGCGCGGATGTCGGCGGCGACTTCTTGCCACGGGTTGGCGCGGGCGGTGATGTCAAAGCCGAAGGCGTTGAGCTGGTCGATGGCGTTCTGCGACGCGCCGCTGAAGTCAGCGAATTCGGCGGGGAACTTGTATTCGACGCTGATGCGGTTGCCCTCGGCGTCTACCCACTTGCCCTCGTCGTCGAGGGTGAAGCCAGCGGTCTCCATCAGACCGGCGGCGGTTTCGAGGTTGTACTCGTAGCGGTTGAGGCTTTCGACGGTCTCCTCATCCAGCAGCAGAGTCACCATGTCGTCGAGGATGCCCGACATGTAGACCGTGCCGCTTGCGCCGATGCCGTTGGTCAGGAAGGCGTTCTCGTCGCGGTTGATGGCGTAGGCCATGGCCTGACGGACTTCCACGATGTTGAACGGGTAGGTGTCGTGCTGGAACAGTAGGGCGGGGCCGTAAGCGCGGGGGATGGTCACGAGGTTAATCCCAGCCGACTCGAACGAGGTGACAGTGTTGGCCGGATAGACATTGGTCGAGTGGGCCAGTTCACCGCTCAGGACCAGCGGGGTGGTGACTTCGGTCTCGCCCGCCCACAGCTTGATTTCACCGAACTGAACGCTGCCGCTGAAGATGCTGTTGGGCTGCCACTGCATGGTCATGAAGGCGTCGTTGACGGTATCAAGCGTGTAGGTGTAGGGGCCGCTGGCGAGCAGCACATCGGGCTTGAACGCGCCGATGTCACTGGCGAGCGCCGCCCATTCCTCGCTGTCACGGGTCAGACCCGCCGCGACGATTTCGTCGGCGCGGGCGGCCAGCTCACCGTAGTTCGCGGCGGCGACGATGTATTCCTTCAGGATGAGGCGCTCGGCGACCAGCGACGGCTCGCCGCTGAACACGAATTCGACGGTCTTGTCGTCGATGGCGCGCACTTCGCTGATGTAGTTGTACTGCGACCAGCCGCGAATGCGGCCAATCGAGTAAGTCGCCAGCACGTCCGCCGAGGTGACGGGGCTGCCGTCCGACCACATTGCGTCGGCGTTGATGGTCACGCGGTAGGCGGTGTTGTCCTCGGTGAAACCCCATTCCGAGGCCAGCATCGGCTCATACTCGCCGCTTGACCACATATAGAAGGCGAACGGCATCTCGACCAGCGACCGGTAGACATTGCCAAGGTTGGCGGCGAGGCCAGACGCGGTGAACGAGCCGAGGTCATGCTCCGGCGGCAGGACATACGGCCACGTCCCCAGCCACGTCCCTTCCGGGGCTTCTTGTGCCGACACCGGGACGATGCCCACCAGCATCACCACGGCCAGCAGCAGCGCGATATATCGCTTCATCGCTAAATCTCCCTGTAATTCACAAAAAAACGAGCAGTGGTTTACAGTGGTATATACCACCTTGCCAGTGAGCATAACGCGCCGGTTTTGAAAATGCAAATGGTTCGTGGGTGAGGTTCGGACGCAGGTTTTGGCAAAAGTACAGAACGGTCGGCCTACGCTTGCCTGACCGTGGGCTACCGTTGGGACGGATTTGCGGTACACTACCGTACAGCCGATGAGAGGGGTCTGGGGCGGCAGGATGATGGCATAAAACAAAACAGCCCGCGAAGGTCGCGAGCTGCTGTGGGTGTGCCGGAGGTGGGAGTCGAACCCACACGCCTGTTAAGCAAACGAGTTTGAGTCGTTCGTGTCTGCCATTTCACCACTCCGGCAATGTAGCATTGAGTATAGGCAAAATAGGCGTAAACGTCAATGCCGACACCAACAGATGATTTAGAATTGATTCTTGCCGCCCAGCGCGGCGACCTTGATTCCTTTAACGCGCTGGTTCTGCGCTACCAAAATGCCGCCTACAGCGTGGCCTACCGCCTGCTGGGAGAGCCGTTTTCGGCCTCGGACGCGGCGCAGGAAGCGTTCATCAACGCCTACCGCAAGCTGCACGATTTTCGGGGTGGGAGTTTTAAGGCGTGGCTGCTGCGGATTGTGACCAACGGCGTGTATGACCGCTTGCGTTATGAAAAGCGCCGCCCCGCCGATTCGATTGAAGACCTGCCGGGTGCAGAGACCGACGACGGCGCGCCGCTGGCTTCGCATTCGGCCACGCCGGAACAGGTGGCCGAGCAGCGCGACGCACAGCGCGCCATCCAAGACTGCCTCGGCGGGCTGCCCAGCGACCAGCGGGCAACACTGGTAATGTTCGACCTTGAAGGGTACAGCTATCAAGAAGTCGCCGAGACCACGGACGTGCAGCTCGGCACGGTTAAATCACGCTTGAGCCGGGCGCGGCTGGCGATGCGCCGCTGCCTTGAGGGCAAACAGGAACTTTTTGCCGATGTTTTTCGTTTTCAAGAGTAACACCATGCAGGCCACCCCACGGGTGGTGAGACGTATCCTATGCTGACCGACCGTGATTACGACCTGATTTCTGATTACCTTGACGGCGCGCTGACAGATGCCCAGCGCGCTACGGTCGAGTCGCGCCTTGCGAACGACCCCGAATTTGCGGCGGAGCTGGAAGGCATCCGGCGGACGGTGGCCCTGGTGAAGGGGCTGCCAGAGCTGGTTGCGCCGCGAGATTTCACCCTCAGCCGCCAACAGGCGCTGGACATCGACCGGGAACTAGGGCGCACGCCGTTGGCCGCGCCGCCGCGCCCGCGCCTGCTCCCACGTCGGTTTTTGCCGTTGGTCAGCGCCGCCGCCTCGACCATGTTGGTGCTGGTCGGCGCACTTGCGCTGTTGACCGGCCCGGCGCGCACGCCTTCACCCAGCCCAGCCTCAGCCATCGCCATGGTGGCGGAAGATGCACTCACCCTCACCAAGCAGGGTGATGAGCAAGCCACCGAATCCCAAATGACCGAGGAATCGGCGCTGGCCGAAATCGAACAAAGCACCACCGAAACGGCTTTCGAAGAATCGGAAGCCCCCGCCGTGATGATGGTGAGGCCGGAAGGGACGCCGACGCTTGCCGCCACCCAAGATATGGCGCTGCGGACTATGCCTCAGCCGACCCCGACCGCCCAAATGACCACGGCAGCGCAGGCGGGCGTCCCCAGCACCGCCCCGCCGCCGATTGCACCGTCCCCGCTGCCACAGACCGATGTGCCGGGCGGGATGGGCGGGGGTGCAATGGACAGCATCCCATCTCAGCCGCCCAGTGAGCGCCCGACCGACATCGCTATGGACGACAGCGGGGCAGAGATGACCTTCAGCGTTGAGCCGCTGACCGCCGTGGGAGATGAGCCCCCCGCTGATGCGGCAGAGTCTGCCGCTGGCGACCTGTTCTCGTCGCGGATGGCCGATGAGACCGTCAACGCCGCCGATGCGCCGTCTGATGCCGTGCTTGCGCCCCCTGCACCAAATGAAGGAATCTCGCCGTTGGTCGCGTTGGGGATGATGGCTGCCGGGTTCGTGCTGGGCGCGCTGACCCTGTGGGGCTGGCGGCGTCAGCGGTAAGCGATGATGCCTTCGGTGTTGCTGCCGATGTAGAGCAGCCCATCGACGAAAACGGGTGATGACGACCGGAAATCGCCCGCCGCGCCGGTGACGACGAACCACAGCGTCTCACCGGTCAACGCATCGTAGGCGTATAAGCGTCCGCCTTCCTCGCTGAGCGCGTAGACCACATCACCGACCACGGTGGGTGACGAATAGGCGACCTGCCCCACGTCTGCCGTCCAGACCTGCTCCCCGGTGGCACGGTCGAGCGCGTAAATGTCGCCGTCGTAGGCCGTTAGGTAGGCGAAATCCTCGGTCAGCGCCGCTGAGGCATACACCGCTGAACCGGCCTCGAACGCCCAGACGGTTTCGCCGGTTTCGGTGTCCAGCGCGTACAGGTTGCCGTCATACGACCCGACATAGACTACCCCGTCCAACAGGGCGGGCGTCGCGTCTATCGGGCCGCCCGCCTCGACCTGCCAGATTAACTCCCCAGTTTCAGCGTTCAGCGCACTGATGAATCCTGACCGACTGCCAATATAAACCAGACCATCGGCTACAGCAGGCGAAGACCACACTTGTCCGCCGGTGCCGAACGTCCACAGCTCATCACCGGTTTCGGCGTCGAGGGCATAGAGCTGCGTGTCCAGCGAGCCGATGTAGACCACGCCGTCGGCCACAGCAGGCGACGAGTAGACCTGACCGATGGTGACCTTTTCCCACAGCTTTTCGCCGGTTTCGGCGTCCAGCGCGTAGATGAAACGGTCGAGCGCGCCGAAATAGACCACACCGTCCACCACCGCTGGCGTGCTGACAATCGGGGAGGATGTGTCCCACTCCCACAGGAGCGCGCCGTCGGTATTGTCGAAGGCGTAGAGCGTCCCGGCCTCGCTGCCGATGAACACGCGCCCATCCGCGACGGCGGGCGTCGTCCGCACTGGGCGAGGGATGTCGTTCGACCATTCGATTTGGGGGAAGTCGCGGTTGGGCGTGCCGTCGTAGACGCCGGTGCGCTGGTTGTCGCCTCGGAAGGTCGATGGGGCGGGCGCATCGTCGGTCTCCTGTGCGCTGAGTGGTAGGGCGGTCAGCATGAGGAGAAAAATTAGAGCGAATCGGGGTAAGCGCATGGGGTGGGGAGCCTTTCAATCAGTTAGTGATAGCCTACAAAAATATCAGTGGGCGACCCACCGGGTCGCCCCTACAGGACGGATAATCTTGCGCCATTTTTCACCTTTGCGTGAGAGGATTTCCTCCTGTACGGACAGGGCATGCCCTGTCCTCTCATCACTCATCCCTCAAGGCTCATCACTCCTAAGAAAGCTTACGCCTGCGCCGTGATGAGCAGATGAACGCCCGCCCAAAACCGAATGTGATGATTTGTGCCAATTTTCACGTTTTGGGCTGACAAACCACACGTTTTCTCAACTTGGCAATAGGCCGTTCTCATCTGTACGCCTATAATAAGCCCCATTCGTTGGTTTCTTTTTACCTTCCCCAAAAGGAGTTTCCCATCATGGGTCGCAAGAAGATTTCGATTATCGGCGCGGGCAATGTCGGCGCGAGCTGCGCGACGTGGATTACCGCCAAGGAACTGGGCGATGTGGTCTTGGTAGACCGCGTGCAGAACCTCGGTAAGGGCAAGGCGCTTGACCTAATGCAGGCCGCCCCCGTCCTCAGCAGCGATATTACGCTGGTCGGCAGCGAAGGCTACGAAGAGACCGCTGAGAGCGATGTGGTCGTCATCACTGCCGGTATGCCGCGCAAGAAGGACCCCGTGACCGGCCAGTGGACGAGCCGTAACGACCTCGTGAAGACCAACCAAGAGATTGTCGGTCAGGTTAGCCGCGAAGTCGCCAAGTATTCGCCCAACGCCGTCGTGATTGTTGTCAGCAACCCGCTGGACGCCATGTGCCATGTCGCGCTGGCCGAGACTGGTTTCCCCGCTAACCGCGTCATCGGCCAAGCCGGTTCGCTGGATACCGCCCGTTACAAGGCGTTCTTGGCGATGGAGCTTGGCCTGAGCGTCCGCGACATCCACGCCATTGTGTTGGGTGGCCACGGCGACGAGATGGTTCCGCTGCCGCGCCACACCAGCGTCGCGGGTATCCCCATCCGCGAGCTTATCGCTGAGGAAAAACTGCAAGCCATTATTGAGCGCACCCGCAAGGGCGGCGGCGAGATTGTCGGCCTGCTGGGGACGAGCGCCTACTACGCGCCCGCTGCTGGCACGGTCGAAATGGTCGAGACCATCGTGCGCGACCAGAAGCGCGTCATCCCCAGCGCCGTCTACCTTAAGGGGCAGTACGGCTACGAGAACCTGTTCATCGGCGTCCCGGCGGTCTTGGGCGCGGACGGTGTTGAGAAGGTCATCGAGATGCAGCTCAACGACGAGGAAAAGGCCATGCTGGAAATCAGCGCCAAGGCCGTCCGCGACGTGGTGGGCGTGCTGGGCTACTAACGCCTAATTTTCACAACGAAAACAAAACACCCCCGGCCTCTCTCAGAGCCGGGGGTGTTTTGCTGCCTGTAGGGGGTGTCGGCGCGCTAGCGCGACATCGGCATGATGACGTAGAGGTAATTCTCGCGCCCGACGGCACGCAGTACGCCGGGGTTGGCGGGGCCCTTCGACTGGAGGACGACCTGCTCATCAGGCAGAATACGCAGCACGTCGATGAGGTACTTGATATTGAAGCTGATGTCCACCGGCTCGCCTTCGACCGAGGCATCGAGGATGCCCTCGTTGTCGCCGCGCTCTTGGCTCTTGCCGATGATGGTAACTTCGCCGGGCATGCTTGGCCCAGTAGGCGGCTTGACGTATAGCCGACCCGTGAAGGCGTTGTCACGGGCGAAAATCTCGGCACGCTGGCAAGCCGACAGCAGGTCGCTGCGGTACATCGTCGTCGAGGTGCTGTAATCTTTGGGGATGACGTTCTCGAACGGCGGGAACTTGTGGTCGAGGAGCTGCGCGCTGATTTCAATTGCGCCGACGGTGAACAGCACGATGTCGCGCTCATCCGGCAGGCCAATCTGGACGACATCGGTGTCGTCTTGGATGGCACGGGCGACCTCGGCCAGCGAACGCGCCGGGATGAGCAGCTTGATGGGCTTGTCGAACTTCTGCTCAAGGTCGCCAGTGTGGACGGCGAGACGATAGCCATCGGCAGCGGCCATGGTAATTTTGTCGCCCTCGAATTGCACCAGCACGCCGGTCAGCGCCGGGCGGTGGTCGTCGGTGGCGGCGGCAAACGAGACCTGCGTAATCATATTCTTGAGTGTGGCGGCATCAACCGTCAGGTCACTGCGCCCGCCCTCGGTCACGGGGGGGAACTCATGGGCATCGATGCCCTTGATGTTGCCCTTGTTCGCGCCGCAGCGGACGTGCATGGTCTGGGTGGCGGTGTCGAGGTTGAGGTCTACCCGGTCGTTCGAGAGGTTGTTGATTAGCTCATTGAAGGTCTTAGCCGGGAGGGTGACAGCGCCCTCAATATCGACGTTTGCGCCAATCCAGCAGGTAATCCCCAGACCGAGGCTGAGGTTGACGGCTGCCAGCTTCAAGCGCGAGTCCTCGGTCCTGAGCAGGACGTTGTTCAGGACGGGCATCTGGGGGCGGCTCTCGACCGCACGGCTGACAATACTAAGCCCCTTCGCCAGATTCGTCTGCAATACCGATAACCGCATGGGGTCGCGCTCCTTGTTTCCAGTGATGCCTTATTCAGCTTTTTTCCCAAAAAGGGTGTTGTGAGTATCGGTGATTATACCGCACATCTGTTTTGGAGAGAGGGTCGAGTCTGATTCGGAAACGGTTAAGAAAGCGTATGGACGCAAAAAACAAGGACACCGCCGACCAATCAGGTCGAGCGGTGTCCTTGTCAAGGGAGGGGACATCATGCACCGGCTTTTAGAGGGGGGAGGCAGGCCGGTAAGCCTCCGATAATCCGGGCTGGGGTTCTCGCCAAAACCCCAACCCGGTGTGAGCAACGGCAGGTCTGTCTTACGCTCACAGCGACCACTACACCACAGACACACACGCAACCACACAAGGAGCAAGAAACCACACCATGAGCAGCCTGCCGAAACTACCGTTTTTGGTTTCGTTCACAAGTTTTTGAAATCTGTGAACGATAGACAAACTATACCGCCGAATGGCTTTACGGGTCAAGCGTTTATGCGCCGTTCTCATCCATTATTTGCGATTCGCTCACCATCCGCGCAGGTACGGCCACACTAAACCACCATCTGCCGGGGAAGTGGGATACAATCACGGCTAGAGGGCATTATTGAATGTAAGGGGGCGGGATGGCTTGGGATGTGGTGACGTTGGGCGAGGCGCTGGTCAGGTTGACGCCGCCCGCCATGCGCCGGTTGGAGGACGCCAGCGCGTTGGAGCTGGATGTCAGCGGGAGCGAGGCCAATACCGCTGCTGGGCTGGCGCGCTTGGGAAAATCGGTGCTGTGGCTGTCACGCCTGACCGATAACCCGCTGGGGCGTCAGGTCACGCGCCGATTGTCGGGTCTGGGGGTCGATACCAACCATGTGACGTGGACCGAGAAAGACCGCGTGGGCGTGGTCTACCAAGAGGAGGCCGCCCCACCGCGCACGCCGCGCAGCCTGTATGACCGCACCAACAGCGCCATGAGCCGCATCCGCACGGGCGACCTGCCAGCTGCTGTCTTCACACCCGGCAGCGCCCGGATGCTGCACCTGACCGGCATCACACCCGCCCTGAGCAGCGCGGCCAACACCGCCGCCCTGCACGCGCAGAAGCGGGCGGTCGAGGCAGGCTGGCGCTTGTCGTTCGATGTGAATTATCGCCCCCACCTCTGGTCAACCGACGACGCCCGCACCGCCATCGAACCGTTCCTGCGGGCGGCAGATGTCGCGTTCATCTCACGCAGTGACGCGCAGGCCGTCTATGGGTTGGCCGAGGCCGTCCCCGCCCAGCGCGTGCTGGACACGGTGGCAGCTTATTTCCCGCAGGCGGTGTGGGTGCTGACGCTGGGCGAGGGTGGAGCAATTGCCCGCGAGCGTGACGGCAAAATCTATCGTCAGTCGGCCTACGCCTGCACTGACCACAGTCAGACGGGATGTGGAGGGGCCTTCAGCGCCGGATTCCTCGCCGCCTACCTCGACGGCGCGCCCGTCACGACCGCCCTCAAATGGGGCTGTGCCGCCGCTGCGCTCAAACGCGCCACGCCCGGCGACCTCTCGACCTTTGACAAGGCCGACCTGCTGCGCTTGGTGCGCTAAACCTCGATGTAGCGCCGCCAAGCGTCGGGGCCGCTGCCGACCGCAATCACCAGATAGCTTGTACGCGGGATTTTTGGCTCCCACTGGAGCTTCATCCCGGCCTCGTGGGGGAGGCGACTGCCCTTGCGATGGTTGCAGTTGTAGCAGGCACAGGCGGTGTTGGTCCACTGGTCCTTGCCGCCCCGGCTGCGCGGGACGATGTGGTCCACTGTGAAATCATCTTTCGCCAGCACCTTGTCGCGGGTCTGACTGCCGATGGTCACGCCGCAGTAGATACACACATAATTGTCGCGGGTGAGAACACCACGGCGGCTCCAGTGAGCTTGGCGACGCGGCACGTTAATATAGCGCCGCAGGGCGATGACGGACGGGACGGGGAAGCGGGTCTTGACCGTGCGGAGGAACTCCCCGGTCTGCTCGACCATGACGGCCTTCTCCGACACCAACAAATTGATGGCGCGGGGCAGGCTAATAACGGCCAGCGGTTCCCACGTCGAGCCGTTGAGTAATAAGACGCGGGTCTGGTTAATGGGTACAGCCACAACGACCTCATGTACGGCTAAAATGCTTACGATAGGTTGGTTTCAATTTTGTAGTATACCGCGATTCGGTTAAAACGGCTTTAAGTTCCCCCCAATTCGGGGGTTTGACGTGGCTCTTTCACCCACCCTGTTCACGCCTTATACTCTGGTGTGTAGAGTGCGTTTTTTCACGATAACGGGAGACAAAACCTCATGCCCGATATGTTAGTCAAACTTTATGAACTGCCGCCGCTGCAACCGGCCATCGACGCCATCAGTGCACACGGCGTGACGATGCGCCGCGCCATCGCGCCAGAAAAACACATCATCCTTGCGTGGATTCGACAGCACTTCAGCGAGTTTTGGGCGCGGCCTTCAGCCGCCAGCCCGCTTCTATTTTCATAGCGCAGGAGGGGAATACACTGCTCGGATTCGCCTGTTATGACGTGACGGCACGCGGCTTCTTTGGTCCGACTGGGGTCAGCGAGGCGGCGCGGGGGAAGAAGGTTGGGGCGGCGCTGCTGCTGGCCGCGCTCCATGACATGCTGGCACAGGGGTATGGTTATGCTGCCATCGGTGGGGTTGGCCCTGCCGAGTTTTATAGCAAGGTGGCCGGGGCGGTCATCATCCCGGATTCGTCGCCGGGAATGTACGCGGGGATGCTACGCCCTGAGCATGGGGATATACCCTAGAGCGCAAAACAAAAAATCCCCTCTGACGCGCCAGAGGGGATTTTTTATGGGAGAAACAAGTCCTACGCCAGCACCGGGATGGGCAAATCCTCGACAATCAGGTTCTCGGCAATGATGGACGAACTCAGCACGCCGGGCAGACCCGCGCCGGGGTGCGTCCCTGCGCCGACAAAGTACAGGTGGCCGATGTCCTCGCTGCGGTTGTGCGGGCGGAACCAAGCCGACTGGGTGAGGACCGGCTGCACGCTGAAGGCTGACCCCTTGTAGCTGTTGAGCGTGTCGCGGAAGTGCAGTGGGTCGATGTAGTGTTCGGCCACGATGTTCTCTTGCAGGTCAGGGAGATAGTTCTCCTCTAGGAAGTTCATGATGGCATCGCGGTAAGGCTTGGCCGTCTTCTTCCAGTCCGTGCCGCTGTCGAGATGCGGGATGGGCGACAGCACGTAGAACGACTCGTTGCCTGCCGGGGCCATCGACGGGTCGGTGATGGTCGGCATGTGCAGATACAGCGAGAAATCTTCGGCCAACTGCTGCTTGTTGAAGATGTCGTTGAGCAAACCCTTATAGCGCTCACCAAGGATGATGTTGTGGTGCGCCAGCGCCGTATCGGTGTAGCGGCGCTTGGTCCCAAAGTAGATGACGAACAGCGACATGCTGTACTTGGTGCGCTCGATGCGGCGGTCGGTGTTCTTGCGCCGAAACTCCGCCGGGACGAGGTACTTGTAAGCGTGTGCGACCTCTCCGTTGCAGACCACTGCGTCGGCCTTATGCAGCGCACCATCAGCCATGCGGACGCCGGTCGCCTTGCGGGTGGCAGGGGCAACCTCAATCTGCGCGACCTCAGCATTGAGTGTAATCTTGCCGCCCATCTCGGTGAACAGGCGCGCCATTGCGTCCACGATTGCGCCCGTGCCGCCCATCGCGTACCACACGCCCCACTGCCGTTCGAGGTAGTGAATCATCGCGTAGATGGACGGAGAGTCGAACGGGTTTCCGCCAATCAGCAGTGGGTGGAAGCTGAACACGCGCCGCAGGAAATCGTCCTTCACGAACTGCGAGGCATATTGATAAACGCTGAGATAGCTCTGCATCTTAATCAGGTCGGGCGCGACCTTGAGCATGTCCATGAAGTTGAGGAACGGCGTATCGGCCAACTGGACGAAGCCCTTTTCGAAGATGGGCTTCGTGCTGGCGATGAAGCGCTGATAGCCCTCGACATCTTCTGGGCTGCGCGCCCGAATCTGCTCTAGGATGAACTGCTCATCGCGGTTGTAGTCGAACGACTTCTGGTTGTGGTCGAAGATGCGGTAATACGGTTGGCACTCGACCAGCTCGAAATAATCCTCGCGCTTTTTGCCCGCCAATGCCCAAAGGTCGTCGAACATAAATGGCGCGGTGACGATGGTCGGCCCGCCGTCGAATTTGAAGCCGTCGATTTCGTAGACGTAAGCGCGCCCGCCGAGCTTGTCGCGCTTTTCGAGGATTTCGACATCATAGCCGCGTGCGGCCAGCCGGATGGCTGCCCCCAGACCGCCGAACCCGCTGCCGATGACGATAATTTTCTTGCCCATAGCTTGCCCCCCGCTGCTAAAGCGGTGCGAAAAGTAACCCAGATTTGCCCGCATGATACGCCCGAAAGAAAAACGGCGGGTTCAGCCCAGATGAGTGTTGGGGGAGAGGGTTTTTGGTAGATAACTGAAACGGTAATTGTATTTGAAACAATCTAAAAAGAGTGTGACGTCAATAAAATCTGATGCTTATGCCTATTTTTTCCAGAAACCTCTTACACTACAAGGATACAGGAACGTATAGACCCGGTCCTCGGTTGGGTAATGCCCAATCAGGAAACCTCATCCCCTATTGCATGACGTTCTCCATCCTTGATAACCGGCCTAGACCTGTAGTGTATGGAAGGAATGTTGCTTCAAAAGTTTTTAAGGTGCCTCAATGACGGGTTTTAGTGAAGAAGTCCTACGTTTTCGCCAGTCTGCCGAGGCACGGCTTACCCGTCGTCTCCTCGTAGTGGTGGTCGGGTTGGTTGCCCTGATTGGGCTGGGTTTGGTGGCCTCCGAAATCTGGGTCGGGCAGCACCAACAGTCCATCGAGGTCTTTACCCACACGCTTAATACTGCTGGCCGCCAGCGCGCCCTCAGCCAACAGGTGCTGCTCCATGCCACACATTTCATCAGCGCCACCGACCCGGATGCACGTTTTGAGTCGATGACCGCCCTGTTCAACGCTGCGCGCCTGATGCGGACCGAACAGGACTCGCTCTATAACCAGTCGCCGCTGCCTCAACAGTTGGTTTGGCTGTACGACAGCGCCCCTATCAATCTGCGTGAACGGGTCATTAACTATACCGAGGCCGCCATCCGCCTCTCTCAGGCCGAACAGTCGGTTTCGTTGGGCAGCAACCACCCTGATTACGAGATGATTGTGGGCGCGGCCAGCCAGCTCCTGACCGACCTTGAGACCACCACCACTGCCTATGAACAGCTCCTGCGTGACTCCGTGCGCCAGATGCGTGAGATGGAGCGCGGAACAGCGATGTTGGTCTTTATGGGGTTGAGCATCTTAGGCGTGGTCGTTGTCTGGCCGGCGCGGTCGGTGATTAAGCGCTATGTCTACCAGCTCTACAGCCAAATCAGCATGCTCTCGCACCGCGTGACGATGATGGAACAGCGCCAGCACTTCTCCGAGGCGCTCACTAGTTCTTTACCGCTGCCGTTCTTGGTCTATGAGGTGCAGACTCGCCGAGTGGTCTATATCAGCTCACAGTATCGCACGCTGATGGGCTACAGCGACACCGAGGAGGATGTCGGTGAGCTATACGACCTCGATAGCACCCTCCACCCCGATGATCGGGCGCGGGCGCTGGCCTGTATGAAGAAGGCACTCGACACCGGTGAAATGGCGGTCGGGACCTATCGGATGCGGCAGCGCGACGGCGATTACCTGATGGTCGAGTCGTCCACGCTGGTGATGGCACACAACGGCAAAGCGGTAAACCCACCCCAACTCGTGTCGATGCTACGCCCGTTAGAGGCTGTGCGCCCGACCCTCCCGCCCGATGGGCTGCGCGATGTGTTGGACAGCCTGAATCCGGTCACCAAAGATACCGTGTTCGTTTATGACCTTGTAGGCCAACGTCTGCTCTATGTCAGCCCGTCCATCGAGCAGTTATTGGGTTACAGCGCCGCCGAGCTGCTCGCGATGGACTGGAAGACGGCCTACACACAGATTATTCACCCAGATGAGTTGAGCCAGACCGCTGCGCGTGTATCACGGTATATCGGGGTACGTGACGGAGAAACCCGCGAGGAATTGATGCGCGTGCTGCACCGCAGTGGCCACCCCATGCAGCTCTATATGCGGTTTGGCATCTCGGAGCGCATGCCCAACGGCGACGCGATGGTTCTTGTCGGCTTGTGTTCGGACCTGCGGATGAAATCGCTGTCGAATTAGGGTCTGCTGCCGCGTTCCAACAGCTCAAGCGCGCCCTCCGGGGGCATCGGGCGACCCAACAGGTATCCTTGTAATGCGTCGGTCTCCAACAGACGCAGAACCGAAAGCTGGAGGTCGGTTTCGACGCCTTCGGCCACCACCGTCAGGCCGAGGCTGTGTGCCATCTGGCTAACTGCGCGGATGATGGCCGTCGCGGTGGCCTTTGCGTCGGGCGCATCGTCGCGGATGTCCGCGATGAACGAACGGTCAATCTTGAGCGTGCTGATGGGCAGCTTCTGAAGGTAGCTCATCGACGAGAAACCCGTGCCGAAGTCGTCAATGGCGACCCGCACACCGTCGTTGGACAGGCGCTCCAAGATGTCGGCTTTGGTCTCGATGTCACGCATCAGGAGGCCTTCCGTCACCTCAAGCTCGATGGTTGAGGGGAGAATACCTGCCTCTTCAATGGCCGACATGACCGACGCGACAAAATCGGTGTTCTCGAACTGGCGCGGTGAGACGTTGACCGCCATGCCAATCGAATGGCCGAGGTCATGCCAGACCTTGACCTGCCGGCAGGCTTCACGGATGACCCATTCGCCGATGGGGATAATCAGGTCAGATGCCTCAGCCACCGGGATGAAGCGCGAAGGAGGGACGCTGCCCAGCATTGGGTGGTTCCAGCGCAGCAGCGCCTCGAACGCCACCACCCGGTCATCGCGCAGGGTGTACTGAGGCTGGTAATGCAGCGCCAGTTCCCCGCGTTCCAGCGCCTGCCGCAGGTCAAAGCCCATCTGCATCTGCGCCATCAGGTCAATCTCGGCGGTCTCGTCGGCCTGACGGTAAGTATTGCGCCCTTTGGCTTTGGCTGAATATAGGGCGATGTCGGCCTTCCGCAGCAGATTCTCAACCGTGTGGCCGTGTTCCGGGTAGAAGCTGATGCCGATGGAGGTCGTGATGGTCAGTTCCCGCCCGCGCAGGTTATAGCTTGTGCCGCCCACCGCGCTGATGATGGTTTCGGCGATGG
>JALONW010000183.1 GCA_025454725.1 Anaerolineae bacterium | reverse complement strand
ATCGAATGTATCGGTTGGCACATAAGTGTTTACGCCCATGTTGACGGCGGGGCTAGTCAGTTGCAGGCGGAAGTCGTTACCGCCCTCGTTGACGAACAGCGGGTCGGTGTTGAGGATGTTCGTCCCGCCGCTGTATCCGCCTTTGACGATGCTGTCACTGACGGTGTTTCCGGCTTGGATTTGAGTTGGCCCGCTGCCCGGATTCCAGAAAATGCTGTTGCGGATGACGTACCCGGAACCTTCGAGGATAGCACCAAAGTTGCTGATGGAGGTGTGTTTGTCGAAGGTCGAGTTGATGATGGTCACGGAGCCGTTATTGTCCATGACATTGTTTGTCGAAGGTCGAGTTGATGATGGTCACGGAGCCGTTATTGTCCATGACATGGGCGTTCACGGCATTGTTGTCATAAAACAGCGAATTGGTGAAATTCGCCGTTGCGCCGCTGCCGTTGAACAGGACACCGCCCCGGTTGTTGGTGTCATAGCCGGTCATGGTGCTGCCGATGATATTGAGCGTGCCGAAGTTATAGAACGCGCCGCCGGGGGTAGGGGCGGAATCACCCAGCAGGGTCACGTTCACCAAATTGAGCGTCCCGGCTGCTGCAATGTCGAAGGTGCGGAATAAGAATCCGCCGCCGCTGAGGTCGTGTTCAATCGTGCCGTCACGCAGGGTGATATTCGTCGTAATCTGCGGTAGACCGGTTTGCGCCTGATAGTTGGCGTAGGGAGTGGCGGCAAGGAGCGCCACCGTAAACCCGTTCAGGTCGATCACGTCGGCGCTAGCCCCGTTGGCGTTGGCGCACTCGATGGCCGTTACCAACGTGTCTCTGGCGTTGTTTGGCAGCGTGTAGGGGAACGTAATGGCCGCGCATGGGTCACTGGGAGAGTTGGTCTGTTTCTCGTATGCGCCCAAATCGACAATCGGAGCCGTCCCAGAGCCGGTATCGGAAACGCCCGTGTCGTTGACGCGACGAATAGCCGCCGCAAGGTCTGGCGCATCTTCGGTCAGATTGGTGTCGCCGTCCGCGTCAAATGTATCGGCGGGGACGTTGGCATTCGCGCCCGCGTCGATGGCTGGGCTGCTGTCACTCAGTTGGAAGTTGCCCGCCGTGCTGGGTGTGGCCGAGCCAGTCAGCGGCGTGGTAAACAGCGGGTTGCTGTCCAATCCACCAAATTGTCCGCCTTGAACGATGCTATTGGTGACAGTGTTTGAACCAAAAGTGGAATCATTGACAATTTGCGGGGCGGTTGCATCACCGTTGGTGTTGCCCCACAAGATGCTGTTTCGCAAAATCAGGTTTGCACCACTGACATCGCTCAGGATGCCGCCCGTTCGAGTCGCACCGCTAGCCGTCGCGTAGTTGCCGGTGATGGTGCTGTTGATAATCGCAAAATCCACCCCAACGATGTACATCGCGCCGCCGCCGAGGACGCTGGTGGCAACGTTGCCCGAAATCACGCTGTTGGTGATCAGTGCGGGTCCGTTTTGCAAGGACATACCGCCGCCGCGTCCAGCAGTATTGCCTTGGACTCGGCTGTTCGCCATCACAAACGTGTCACTGGCGAAAATGCCGCCAGCATTGTAACTGTTAGAGACAGATGCGCCCGTGATGTTGCTACGGAAAATCGTCACCGAACTACCTGTATTGGAGTTGAGGTTCCCACCAAACCCCGCATAGGTAGCGCCGCCGCCGTTGGTGAGGTTCATGTCGTGCAGGCTCAAAATACCAACGGGACCGACTTGAAGCAAGCGGAACTCATTTGAGCCGCTGCGGGTGATTGTGCCGTTCCGAATCAGCAGTTCGCTATCGACTCGCGGGAGGCCGGTTGCGCCGTCGTAGTCGTAATACGAGTCGGTCAAGGTCACGGTTTGGCCGTTGAGGTCGATGATATCTGCCGTGCCGTTAGCATTGGCGCACTCAATCGCGGTGCGTAAGGTCTCGGGCGTATTGTCCGGCAATATGTATGGGGTGGGGGTAAGTCCGGCGCACGGGTCTGGGCTGCATGTCGGGGTGATGACAATATCATCAACACCCAGCCATTCGTCGTTACCACCTGCATTGGTCGTCATAAAACGAAGTTGTACTGTACCGGCGTTGTTGATGTTGGCCGGGAGGGCATAAGCCGTAACGGGGGTATCTTGTGTTAGGGAAGGGCCGACGGAAGCATCGGCGATGTACCCACCCGGGACGTTTATCCACGACCCAGAGATTCCAATGCGGTACTGAACATTAAATTGTTGGGTGGCGTTATCTGCACTACCGTCAATATCGCGCACGGTATAGGCAATCGTTGTGTTAGATGTGCCGCTATTATTCAAGGTAATAACCAGTGATGGTGCATCTGCTGTGCCAGACCCCTGCAAGGCAACGACATCATTGGTTAGGTCAAATTCTGCAACGCCACCATTAGTAATTGCGGGAGTGGTTTGGTTGGCGATGACATTGACAGTGCCCAATGCCGCAGAGGTTAAGGTTCTGGGGTCAACGCCTGTTGTTGTGCCAGCACTAATATCCCCTAGGTAGCCGACGATACTCGGCACACCCGACCAGTTATCGTTAGCTGTGATGAGACCTGCGTTTGACCAGTTTTGTGAAAAAACATTAGGGGTTGTGCCGGTGCAGAGCGCGTGGGGGGTGAGGTCTGCGCTGGCAGGGATGAGACCCTGTGACGCGACCAACACGACGATGACCAGCACGCTAAAAGCGCGCAGGTAAGCACGGAGATGAGCCATGATAAAAACCTTTGGGGTAAACGCGAAAACAGTAGGGCGGGCGGGCTGGAACGGGGCGGGATGATGGAGCATAAAGGGATGGGAACCTCGTCAAGCTGCCGGATAGGAGGAAAAGGGGATAAGGGCGCATATTTTAGGATTGGTTTAAGGGAACAGTCGGCCACAAAACCGGACAAAAGTCCCATCAGCGATTATAACCGTTTTTGTTGAAATAGTTCAAACCATTTTTGCTAAACCGCCAGATTGGAACATCATCGGCTGATCAGCGGGGCGCAGCACACCCAATCGGCATATAATGGGGTTCTAAAGCGGTATACCCATTATGTCCGCCTTGAGATGCAACCCTTCTTGTCATGAAAGGACTCCCCAACCATGCGTCGGATTACCGTGCTTGTCCTCCTGCTCCTCACTGTCGCACTGACGGCAGCCTGCTCTGCCATCCCACCCACCGGGGATACCGATGACCAAGCGCTGTCCGCCCAGAACCAGATGCCCCCTGCGCCCGATGGCTATCAGACCATCCAAGCCGATTCGATTCAAAGCGCGATGACTGCCGCCGCGACCGCCGCGAACCTCAGCACCGTCAATTTATTGGGCGCGGCGTTGGTCAACCGCATCGACGCGTTGGCGACCTGCTACCGTGATGTCGGTGCGCTTGATGCGCGGGCTTACGTCTCGCTGCGCGACGCAGGTGGTGGTATCGCCATCGTCATCAACAATAACCGCATCACTGACAACCTCATCCAGTGTGTCAATGAGGCAGCGGGCGCGCGCTTCCGTTCACAGGATGCCTTCCAGCCATGCGTCAGCAACGGGACGTTTACCGCCAGCGACAATGGTTTGACCAACACCTTCACCTATATCTATGCCGGGTCTACCCCCGCGCTTTGCACGGCGTTCCAGAACCACTTCGCCAACCGTTAAGCGGCCTTGCAGCTGAAATCAACCGGGGCGCGGTGTTCCATCATCACCTCGCCCCGGTTTTTTTGTTTAGATTAGGGTCGTCATGATTTTTTAAGTAGGTCGCGCCGCCCTGAACAATTCCCCGCCGATACGCTACAATCCTCACTATACTCGATGGTGTGATGATTCGACCCAAAGGCAAGGACGGACGCCCATGGCTTTCCTCAACAAATCTGAGCGCGACGCGCTGACCCAAGAACTCAAGCAGATGAAGTTTGGCTTCGCCAAGCGCAAGCTGCGCGGCATGGACCCCAAGGGGCGTTTGGCTTACTACCGCAACAGCCAGAAAATCGGCGAATGGACGACCCGCTTCGAGCTGCCCACTTACGGCATCCGCGCCACGCTGTACGAGTCGAACGCGATGCAGTCCAAGAAAAACGGCGACGTGATGAGCGAGTACGAATTGGTCGATGTCATCATTGAGCCGACGCCGGAAAATCGCACCTAACCCCGCCGCTGGGGTGTTTAGTGCTATTGAAACGACGTTATTTTGCTTGAAAGGATAGACCCACCATGCTTCGCACCCTTCCTCAGACCCGCCTAATGACTGTGCCGTACCGCTTGGCGGCGGTGGCGGCCTTCACCGCGCTGACTGCGCTGTCTGCCCGCGTCTCGATTGAGATTGGCGGCCCCGTGCCATTCACGCTTCAGGTGTTAGTCGTGCTGTTGAGCGGCCTCACCCTCGGCTGGCGCGACGGCGCGCTCTCACAGGTGGCCTACCTCGCCTTGGTTGCCGCCAACCTGCCGGTCGATGCGCGTATGGTCGGCGCAGCGGCGCTGGCTGGCCCGACGGCGGGCTTCTTAATCGGGTTCGTCCCCGGCGCGGCGGTGGCCGGTTGGCTGGCCGAGCGCGGCGGCTCGCGCTTGGCGGTGCGCTGGCTGGCAGGGCTGGCCGGTGTCGCGGTGATTTACCTGTTCGGCGGCGGCCTGTTCGCGCTGACCCGTGCGATTGCGCCGATTGCGGCGTGGGAGGCGGTCGTCGCGCCGTTCGTCGGCCTTGATATGGTCAAGGCGCTGATGGCGGCTGGCCTGACCGAGACCGCCCGCGCCATCCTGCGTCACTAGGCGGCGAGGGGCGGCGTGGCGCGTATCTTCATCAGCTACCGGCGGCAGGACAGCGAGGGGTATGTCGGGCGGCTCTATGACCACCTGATGCGCCACTTCGAGGCCGAACAGGTCTTCATGGATGTCGATTCCATCCCACTGGGGGTCGATTTCGTCACGTTCCTAGAGCAGTCGGTGGCCGAGTGTGACGTGTTGCTGGCGGTGCTGGGGCCGTTGTGGGTGTCAGCCACGGACGCAGACGGCAACCAGCGCCTGCTGCTGGATGATGATTTCGTCCGTATCGAGGTCGCGGCGGCGCTGGCGCAGGGAAAAGTCGTCGTGCCGGTTCTGGTCGGGGGCGCGAAAATGCCCCGCAGTGCCGACCTCCCCGCCGACCTTCAGCCCATCACGCGGCGCAACGCGGTTGTGCTGGAACATGCGCGCTTCGCTCGCGATGTGGACCGTTTGGTCGAGGCGGTGCGCCAGTTGACGGCGGCCAAAGCACCCATCACTGCCGCCCAGCGCGCCGAGAAAGAGACCGCGCTCAAGGCCATCCGCACTGACCTCATCGCTGCCACCGATTCGCCGTTGTACCCCATCCGCCAAGAAAATCGCTTTTTCCCGGTGCTGGGCGAGGGCAACCCCGACGCCTCTCTGCTGTTCATCTCGGAAGCGCCGGGCATCAACGAAGCCAAAGAAGGCCGTCCGTTTTTCGGCCAGTCCGGCGCAGTCCTGACCGAGATGCTGGCGACCATCGGCTTGACCCGCGACGCGGTGTATGTGACCAATTTCGTGCTGGATTACCTCGGTGAGAAGCGCGAGCCGACCACCGCCGAAATCGCGTTTTACGCCCCGTTCGTCGAGCGCATTTTTGAGGTCGTGCGCCCCGCCGTTATTGTGGCGATGGGTGGGACGGCGGCGCGGGTGCTGCTCAAGAAATTCGACCAGCCAGAGGCAACCCATAAAATCAGCACCATCCACGGCAAGCTGATGCCCGTGACTGCCGCGTGGGGCAATATCCACATTGTTCCCACCTATCACCCGGCGTCGGTGCTGTACAGTGCGAGCTGGAAGTCGTGGCTGCGTGAGGATTTCCAAAAGCTCAAGCTCTTTGTGTGATGCGCCGACCACCCAACAAAAAACGCCCCTATCCAGACTGGACAGGGGCGTTTTTATTTTACGGGGTTACAGGCAGGTGAGTCTTACTCGCCAGCCAGCATCTCCAAGATTTCCGCCGGGACAATCACCGCGTCGATGACGTGGATGACGCCGTTAGAAGCCATGATGTCGGCGGCGATGACGTTCGCACCGTCCACCATCAGGCCGCCGTCCTCGGTCAGAGTGAAGGTGACTTCGCTGCCGGTGGTAGGCTCGCCGACGGCTTCCATTTCCATCGTCTCAGCCGAGGCCAGTTCGACCAACTGCTCCGAGGTCAAGACTTCACCGAGGACGTGGTAGGTCAGCACGCGGGTGAGCAGCGCCGGGTCAGCAGCCAAAACTTCCAGCACTTCCGGCGGGACTGCCGCGAAAGCGTCATTGGTCGGCGCGAACACGGTGAAGGTGGCGTCCGGGTCGCTCAGGACATCAGCGAGGCCAGCGGCCACGACCAGCTCGACCAAGGTCGAGAAGTCGGGGTTGCTGATGGCGATTTCGGCGATGGTCATCTCGCCCATGGCCTCATCGGTCACGAGGTCGCCGGTCACGGGGTCAACGCCGGTGGTCAGGTCGCCCGACGCCAGCATCTCGAAGATTTCCTGAACCGAGGCGGTGACTTCCTCATCGACCACGGCGTCATGCGCTGGAGCGAAACCGACGCCATCGACGGCGGCGTCCATCAGGTACAGACTGTCTTCCGGCAGGGCTTCACCCTCGGCCAGCAGCGCAACCATGTCGTACACGCCTTGGTCAACGCGCTTGAGCGCGCTGGTGATGATGCGGTCCGCGCCGGGGGTCTCACCAGAGCCGAAGGTGGTCACCCACTCGTCTTGGTCCACGCCGATGACGTAAGCGCCGAGTTCAGCAGCGCGCACGATGCCGCCGGAACCGGTCGGGCCGCCCGCGCCGAAAATGACATCGAAGCCGTCGGCCACGAACTGCTCGGCGGCCTCAGCGCCCAACTGCGGCGCGATAAAGTCGGGGATGTAGACGCCCGCGATTTCGATGTCGGGGTTCACGTAAAGCGCGCCCTGCTCAAAACCGTTGCGGAACTTGCGGACGGGCGGGATGTCGATGCCGTAGACACCGGCAATCTTGCCCGTCTCGCTGACCTGAGCGGCCAGCGCGCCGACCAAGAAGCCAGCTTGGTCCTCGCGGAACTGGATGCCGACGAGGTTCGGCAGCGGGTTGGCGTGGAACTGGTCAACGCCGATGAAGTAGACTTCGGGGTTGGCGGCAGCGGCAGCGGCGGTCGCGTCAGCAATCAAGAAACCGACGGTGATGATGGCGTCGAAGCCCTCATCAACGCAGGTGGCAATGTTCGCCTCGTAGTCGGTCTGGGCGACCGTCTCGATGAAGCGGCTGTCGAGGTTGAGGTCCTCAGCGACGCGTACCATGCCCTCATAGGCGTACTGGTTGAAGGTGCCGTCGTTAACGCGGCCCAAGTCGGTCACCAAGCAGACCGAGATAATCGGCTCGGCCTGCGCCGAGACCACTGCGGCGCTGGGCAGCATGAGCGCCAGCAGGGTAATGACAATCAAAAGACGCTTCATAGGGTGTTTCTTCTCCACAAGCTCAAAAAAACGAAGTGTACTGCGAAAAACAGGCCGGGAGTCATACTCCCGGCCTGCCTTTGCCCAAAAGTGGGTTATTCTTCCGCTGCGAGGGCGGCCAGCACATCCGCCGGCACCAGAACGGTGTCGATGATGTGGATGATGCCGTTCGAAGCGTTCAGGTCGGCGACGAGGACCATCGCATTGTTGACCATGACGCTGCCGTCTTCGGTCACGGTGATGACCAGCTCGCTGCCGGTGCCTTCAGCGCCGACGGCTTCCATTTCCATGGTCACGGCGCTGGCTTCTTCCACCAGTTCCGCACCGGTCTTGACTTCACCCAGCACGTGGTAGGTCAGCACGCGGGTGAGCAGGGCGGGGTCGGCGCGCAGCGCCTCCAGCACGTCAGCGGGGACGGCGGCGAAGGCGTCGTTGGTCGGCGCGAACACGGTGAA
>JALONW010000182.1 GCA_025454725.1 Anaerolineae bacterium | reverse complement strand
GCCGCGCCGTGGCGCTGGTCGAACGGTTTTTGTCAGCGGGAGCCAAGCTGTAGAGATGCTTGTATCACCCACACGACGGCGACCAAATCGGCCTGAAGGCCGGGATGCCCAGCGGGAGCGAGGCCGCAGCCCCGCTGCTGAGGTCTACCATCGTGGCGGTATTGTCGTATAGCAGCGCCGTAAGTTGGTCTGGTTCGGCAGAGTCGGTATCGTTCGTCCAGTACAGCGCATAGCGCCCACTCGGCGACACATGGATACCGACGATGAGCGCGCTTTCGTCTGGGAAGGCGAGGTATGACTCCGGCTGGTCGGGCATGTCGGGCGAAATGCGGAAAAGCGCGTCATCGCGCTGGTAGATGAGCGACCCATCGTCCAGCCAACCGGAAATTCTCCTCGCGTCCTCGACCGGGATAAAATCGCCGGTCTCGGTATCGAGCAGCATCACCAGCGATTGGGCAGTGAGCAGGTTCAATACCTCGTCACCGACAATTGAATCGGGGTCAGCGGGCGGCGGCGGGTCGAGCGGGCGCTGCGCGTCCCATGCCAGCCAGCGACCATCGGGCGACCACGCTGTTTGGGAAGACACCACCGATTGGAACGACAGGCCAGCCGGGATGGGGTAGCGCTCCGTTCTTGCGCCGGTTGACGCATCAACCAAGACAAAGATAAGGGCTTCGCCTTCCCCGCGCACCAACAACATGATACGGTCGGTTTCGCTGTGCCAAGCCCGTACGGTAGCCACTTCGTCGGTCTGCTGGATGAGCGTCGGCGCTGCGCCCGCCTCCAGCGGCTGGATGAACAGGTTTTGGGTGCGGGTGGCGCTGTCGTAGCGGTCGTAAACCACGCTGACCGCATCTGGTGAGAATCGTATCGGGACGCCGCGTTCAATCCTCAGAACCTCGGTCGGCTCACCGCCCAGCTCACGCCGGTAGACGGCGGTCGTATTCGCGCTGATGTCGCTTTCGACGTAGTGCAGCGCGCCGTCCCCCGACCAGTGCGGAGACAAACCAGAATAGCCGTCGAAGTCGATGGTTTCAGTGGTGAGGGCCTCACCGTCGAAGCCGAGGAGCGCAATTTCGGGGTTGGTGTTCACGATGTTATGGAACGCGACCCAACAGGTAGAGTCGGATGGGGTGTCCTGTGCGCTGACCGCTGGAACCCAGCCGACCAGCGCAATCAGGGCGAGGGATAAGGCACGGTTCAGCATGGGCGGTCTCCACTTTTAACCAGCGGACGGTTTTCTACCCCATTATCAGCCGATTTTGTGAAGCTGCGCCAGCACCTACAGTACCGCTTTAATCTGCTCGGCAATCTTGGGCGTGATGCCTTTAACCTTGGTCAATTCCTCGACGCTGGCGTTGCGGATAGCGTTAATCGAGTGGTCAAAGGCCTGCATCAGAGCCTTGCGTTTGCTGGGGCCAACGCCCGGCACGCTGTCCAGCAGGCTGGCCATGCCCGCCTTATCGCGCTTATTGCGGTGAGCGGTGATGGCGAAGCGGTGGGCCTCGTCGCGGATGCGCTGGACGAGGTACAGCCCTTGGCTCTGGCGCGGCAAAATAATCGACTGCGATTGGCCGGGGAGGAAAATCTCCTCAAACTGTTTAGCCAGCGACGCGACCGGCACTTTGTCGGTCAGGCCGAACGCAGCCAGCACCTCGACAGCCACGCCAAGCTGTCCCTTGCCGCCGTCAATCAGCAGCAGGTCGGGAAGCACCCGCCACGTCGCGTCGCGGTCTTCTTTGCCCGGCTGGGTGACGACGGGCTGGTCTTTCAGCGACTCGTAGCGCACAAACCGGCGGGTCAGCGCCTCGCGCATCGACTGGAAGTCGTCCGGGCCGTCGTGTTCGACCGTGCGGATGTTGAACTTGCGATATTCGCCCTTCGCGGGCGTCCCGCGCACAAATGTCACCCGGCTGGCGATGATGGCCGTCCCCTGCGTGGTGCTGATGTCGTAACATTCGATGCGGTTGGGGACGGTCGGCAGGTTGAGGGCAGTCTGAAGCTCGGCCAGCGCCTGTTCCTGCTTGGTGGTATCAGCCTCCCACTGCGCTTTCATCATCCGCAACGCCTCAGTCGCGTTCTCCTGCGCCATCCCGACCAAATCGGCCTTATTGCCGCGCTTGGGGACGGTGATGGTCACTTTCGCGCCGCTGCGCTTGTCGGACAGCCAACGCTCAATGATGCGCGCCTCCTCGACCTCGTTGGGGAGGATAATCTCACGCGGCACGTCCTGTTTCGTGCTGTAGAACTGGGTCATGAACTGTTCGAGCATCTCGGATTCGGACTCGCCCTCGAAATGTTCAAGGCTGCGACTGTCGCTGCCAATCAGCTTGCCGTTGCGGATGAACATAATCTGCACCAGCGCGGCTTTGTCGTCGCGGGCGATGGCAATCACGTCATGGTCGGTCATGGTCGGGCTGACGGCGCGGTGGCGCTGGGTGATGTATTCGATGGCCTTCACTTGGTCGCGCAGGACGGCGGCGCGCTCGAACTGGAGGTTTTCGGCGGCCACTCCCATCTCGTGCTGGATGCGCGACATTACGCCCTCGGAGCGCCCGGACAACACGTCCATAAAGTCCTGAATCATGGCGCGGTACTGGGCTTGGTTCACCTTGCCGATGCACGGCGCGCAGCACAGCCCAATATCGTCGAACAGGCATGAGCGCGGGTCATTGCCGGTGATGGTGCGGTCACAGGTCAGGTAGGGGAAAGCCTTCCGCAGCACGCGCAGGGTATTCTGTACCGCCCACATCGCGGCATAGGGGCCAAAATAGCGGTTGCCGTCTTTGGGGTTCACGCGCCGCGTCGTCTCGACCTTGGGGAAGGCCTCGCCCCACGTCACGCGAATATACGGGTAGCGCGTGTCGTCCTTCATCATGATGTTATAGCGCGGCTTGTGCTGCTTAATCAGCGTCTCTTCAAGGATGAGCGCCTGCACCTCACTCTCGGTGATGATAATCTCAATATCAGAAACCAACGAGCGCATCTTGAGCGTTTTGGGCGTGTGGTCGGCGTGCTTGGTGAAGTACGACGTGACCCGGTTCTTCAGCGCTTTGGCCTTACCGACATAGATGATTTTGCCCGTCTCATCCTTCATCAGGTAACAGCCGGGCTTGAGCGGCAGTGACCGAAGCAGGTTACGGATGTGTTCGGGGGTCTCGTAGGTCATGGCGGGGCGTCCTGCGCGCTAAAATCTTTGTTCTATAGTTTAGCGCGCAGACGCGGTTTTGGGGAGGGGAATGGTGATGGACAAAACGGGTAAGTTTACCCTATAGACCTTGGCGGCGGAACTTCCGGGAACGGTTGTGGGTCTACCAGCGACGCACCCAGCGGCATTGGCTTGACGACGCGGATGTATAGGTGCAGCTCATTTTGATCAGGGAATGTGACGATCTCTCTTGTCTCAATCAAGCTCCTATCATAGATGTATTCGACAATGACCGACGCTCCGTCCACTTGTCTACCGGCTAACCAACCGTTGGGCGTACCAGCCAAGAAACGTTCAGGTGTGGGGATCTCAATTTCATCAATCGTCCCATCCCTCGATACGATTTGTACAATATTGCTCCCGTAAGAAGAAATATTTTGGTCATCTGTTCGATTGAACATGTAGCGACCATCGCTAATCCAACGGGCAGTTTCCTCGGACCGACCATGAGGCCTGTTACTTGGGTAATCATCGATCCATGCTGGGAATGAGGAGGAGCCGTCGTTATAAAGCGCTGTCGGAAAGACAGTACGAATATTATTTTCGATAAACGAAGTCGAGATGTATTCGCCGGTCACAAGAAACTCGCCCAAATCATAGACACGGGGATTTGAATAAGGTACTGCAAACGCAACGGTCAGCCCCAAGTCGCGCCACTCATCATTTATAGGATTCCAACCCTGCATTGTCTTCTCTGCATACGAGGGAGCAGATTGACCCGGCCCAAGTTGAAGGATTGGTTGTGTTACAACTTCATCACCTATCCACATCGCAAAAAAATTATCTCCGCGTCCGGCCACGGCAATGAGTTCACGTGTTTGAAAATCCATAACAGCAACTCGGTTGGTGGACATCACATAAGGATTGTCATCCGCGGATGCGGGCCAAAAGCTAACATCGAAGGCTAATAACGTGCCAGAATCATTGAAACCAGCCCCATATAAAACGAACTCACCCTCACCAAATTCTTCTTCATCAACGAAGGTGTCTGCTGTTATCAGTGTCTCGCAGCATTCGCCGGTTTTTAGGTCAAATAAGGACAAGGTGGAGGTACTTCTATCACCAAAATAGGAATAAAACTCATCTCCTAATATGGCAAACTCTTCTGACGGGGACAGCGCGATAAGACCGTTATGTGGCAGCGCCCATGTCTCGGTGATGCCGTTGGGCGTGAGCGCAAACAAGCTGTGATCAATGGAGTTGTACAGCACCATCCGCCAATCTGCCGTCTCCGACGCCGCAGCGGGCGATAGAGTCAGCAGCAGCGCGAAGTTCAACAGCAGCACGAGCTTTACAATGTGATTGTTTCTCAATCTCATCTCTCACCCCTTGTGTGGATATGATTGTGTTGTTTTAGAGAGGGAATACAGGTGTATGGACAAACACCCCCTTACCCCAACCCCATGGGCGGTTGGACTTCTGGAAACGGCTGTGGGTCTACCAGCGACGCGCCCAGCGGCATCGGTTTGACGACACGAATTTCGTAGAAGGCTTCACTTTGTTCTGAGAACGTCGCAATTTCTCGCGTCTCAATTAAATCGCCATCATAGATGTATTCCACGATGACTGTCGAACCATCCACTTGTTTACCGGCTAACCAACCGTTGGGCGTACCGGTTAAAAACGCATCAAAGGCAGACACGTCGACGACGTTAATCGTCCCGTCACGTGACACGATTTCGACTTGTTCACCCATAGAACCCGTCGTGTAGTAATTATTTCTCCGATTGAAAATATAGCGCCCATCGCTGATCCAGCGGGCGGTTTGGGGTGAAAGGCGTTGGATGTATTCTCCAACAAAGGTGTAGTTATCGACCCATGCGGGGAATGACGATGAACCATCGTTATAAATGACCATCGGAAAGGTGAAGCCCGGTGTGGCCTCCGTAAAAGACGTGGAGATATACTCTCCCGTCACCAAAAACTCGCCTTTGTCGTGGGAAGTGAAGCCATAATGAGGCAGTAAAGCAACTGTCAGACCCAAATCTCTCATCTCCCCAGTCTGCGGGTTCCAGCCCTGTAGGGTGCTTTCCTGATATGGGGGAGGCGTATCGCCGGGCATGACCGACATGGTCGGATGGAGCGCCACTTCGTCACCGACCCACATGGCGAAGAAAAAATCACCGTTATAGGGGTTTATGCCGACCAGCTCCCCCGTTTGAAGATCAATTACCGCGACGCGGTTCATATAGGCCGCATAAGGCGCATCGTAGGCGGCAGCAGACAAAAAGCTGAGGCTGAAGGCCAACAATGTCCCAGAATCGCTGAAACTACCTCCATACAGCTGTAAATCGCCCTCGCCAAAGCCTTCTTCATTTGCGAAAGTGTCCAGCGTCACCAGCGGTTCGCAGCACTCGCCGGTTTCTAGATTGAATAACACGAGACTGCGTGAGCCTTCTCGATCCAATTGAATTGTTCCATCGCCCAGCACGGCGAAATCCTCTGACGGGGACAGCGCGACAAAAACCGTGTCCGGTGGCAGCGCCCATGTCTCGGTGATGCCGTCAGGTGTGAGCGCGAACAAGGTGTGATCGACACGGTTATACAGCACCATCCGCCAATCCAACTCATCCGACGCCGCAACGGGTGAGAAGGTCAGCATAAGCGCAAGGTTCAACAGCAGCACGAGCTTTACAATGCGGTTGGTTCTTAATCCCATTTCCCATCCCTATTCTGGATATGATTATGTTGTTTTAGCGCTAAACCTTTGGTTAGTCTAGCGCGAGTGGTTAACTTTGGGGAGGGGATGGTCATGCTAGCTGTCGGCCAAATCAGGTCTTGAACGGGCGGCCAACTTGTGATAAGCTGGTAATCACATTGGGGAATAGTTCAATGGCAGAACAGCGGATTCTGGATCCGCATATCTTGGTTCGAGTCCAGGTTCCCCAGCACGATTGGAGATCTGTCGAACATAGCTCCCCTAAGCTGGTCGGGATCATTTCTCGGCCAGTTTTTTGTTTTCCCCTCGTGTGCTGCCCCACTTTGATAATCTCATCATTGAGATTATTCAGATAAGCAAAAGGCGCACGCAGTTCCAAACGAGCAAATCCCTTTTCATTGACCACAACCCGGTCTACCACTTGACGCAGGAGTTGTTTCTGTTCACTGCGTTGTAGACCATTATACAGCGTTCCGATTTGTGCGATGACATGAAGCGCTGCCTCCAGATTATCCACGTGAAATTCTCGGTCTTTTTCCAGCAGCTCGAGAGACTTATTAAGTTGAGTCCGGCGGTCTTGCCACTCACGCCACAACCCATCCCACGCACCTTCGCTGATTTTGCCAGAGGCAAACAGTCGAACCATGCGCGCCTCTTCTTCATCAATCAATTTGAGCGAAGCGCGAAGCTCTTCTTTCTGATCGGGCTTAAGATAGCCCAACTTTGCCGCTAAATCATGCGTGTAGGCAGCACGGATTGAAGGAATAAGCTCTGGATCAACTTGTATGCTGCACAGGGCGTATGAAATCTGAATATCAATCTCACTGCACAAGAAACTTACGCCGCCTGCACGCGAAACACGATAGTAAGCTGTTCCTCCACCCGATCTGCCCGCATTTGAGGTCGAGCATGTCAGCGGATGACGTGCTGCCCCTAGCGTCGGCTCGTAGACGATCATCCCTTGGAGTAGATATTCCTGCTTGCGACGGACGCTGCGGTGTTTATTCCTCCGCGCGAGGATTTCCTGTCCAAGCTCGAATTCTTCGGTCGTGATGACTGGTTCCCATTCGCCTCGGATGGTTTTGGGCAGAATCTGATTACGTTTGCTGATGACCCAACCGGCGTAAGTCCAGTTATGAAACATATTGGACAGGCTGCTGATATTGAACTTGCGCTGTCCGGTAGACGAAACTTCAACGAATGGTCGGCCACTGCGGTGACGATACCCTTTCTGGTGAAGGGCTTCGGCGATTTCTTCCAGAGTCCAGCGATCTTCTAAAAGCAGTCGCCAAGCCTCTTTCACGACTTCCATCCGGCCTGTATCAATCTCGATATGTTTACGTGAGCGTCCTACCTGCTTTTTCACCTCGCCGCTCGTCCGCTCCTCAACGTTGCGGTATCCGTCGGGAGCTACGCCGCACCAGCCGCCGCTCTGACGTTTGGCCTGTAGACCGCCCTTCACCCGGATGCCCAACAGCGCTGACTCGCGCCGGGCGAGGGTAAACGACAGCGTGACGATCACTCGGTCATCAGGATCCATTGGATCAAGGTCAGGGGAATTGGCGAAACGGACGGCCACCCCAAACTCATGCAGCTCATCGATGGCACGCAGTGCCTCGGTGTCGTTGCGACCAAAGCGGTCGGCGCGCTCAACGATCACATGCGAGAATTTGCCCACCCGCGCATCTTTCAGCAGCTGCTGGTAGCCCTCACGGTGCGGTGTTTTACCCGTCAAGACATCGATGTATTC
>JALONW010000007.1 GCA_025454725.1 Anaerolineae bacterium | reverse complement strand
AGCCGCTTGAGGATATGCCCGATCCACTGCGCGTCGCCCATCTTGTCCACGGCCTGACCGACCAGCCGTGTCACTGGGTCGCGCATTGTTCATCGAAAAAAGTCGACCATACTGACTGTAACGACCCTAAACCGTTTCTATGGATTGTTTATCGCCTACCCTTTCACCGATCCTTGCAGCAGCGCCGTGATGATTTGACGTTGGAAAATCACAAAGACGATCAGCGTCGGCAGCAAGATGATGATCGTCCCCGCGCACAACAGCGGGACGTTGGTGGCGTATTGTCCTTGGAATGCGCCTAATGCGCCTGCCATCGTGCGCTGGCTGGGGTCTTCGACGAGGACAAGAGCGATCAGAAATTGATTCCACGTCCAGACCGACATGAGGATGCCCAGCGAGGTGATCGGGGCGCGGGCGATGGGGATATGGATGCGCCAAAACAAGTCCCACAAGGTTGCACCATCCACGCGGGCGGCTTCGGAGATGTCGTCGGGCATGTTTACGAAGTGGGCGCGCATCCAATAGACCGCAAACGGCATGTACAGGCCGATCAGCGGCAGCGCGATGGCGAAGCGGGTGTTATAAATCCCCAAATCACGTTCGAGCTGGTAGATGGGGACGATAATACCCGTAAACGGCAGGGTTAGGCCGAAAACAAACAAGAAGAGCAGATAGCGCGATCCGGGAATACGCAAATGCCCGATGGCAAACCCCGCCATGGTCGAGATAATGAGCGAAACGGGGACCACAGCCAGCACAATAAACAGGCTCGACTGCATCAAGGTCGTCATATTGGCGACGTTGAACGCCTCGACGAAGTTGCTCCACTGCGGGACTTCCGGCCATTCAAAACCGTTGGGGACCGAACCAGAGGGGTGTAACGCCGTCATGAAGATACTGATCAGCGGCAAAACTGTGATGATGATCAACGTAACGAGCAGTACCCGCCCAGCCCATAATTCGCCCTGACTGATTCTCATTTCGCCGGCTCCCGGTTGAAGAACTGAATCGGTAGGATGATGACCAACACCAAAAGCATCAGCAGCACCGACAGGGCGGAGGCCAAGCCGATCCGCTGCTGCGTGAAGGCGAGGATATAAATCTCGTCAGGCACACCCCGATTTCTTGGCGCAAAAGCGGAACGGTGATGAAACGGAACTCATTCCACCAGTTGGCACCGTCAATCCGCGCCGACTCAAACAGTGCGGAGTCCAGTTTGGTCATGCCCGTCCAAAGTAAGACCGTGCAGAACCCCAACAGCACCCAAACCCCAATCAGGCCGACGGCGGGCAGCGCCCAATCAAAATCGCCCAGCCAAGCGCGGGCAACCCCGCTTAAACCCACCCATCCGAGCATCTGGTTAATCAGGCCGGGGAGCGCCAGCAGCCAGCCCCAGATGATGCCTGCCGCCACCAATGGGATGACCTGCGGCAGGAACAGCACCGTCCGGGCGACTGAACCCAACCGTCCCGGCGCAATGCGGTAGATGACGCTGGCAACGATCAAACCGAGGGTGACGGGGATAATGCTGAAGAAAATGACGAGGTAAAACGCATTAAAGATGGTTCCCAACAGGTCGGGATCGTCGAGGATGGTGGCATAATTGTCCAGCCCAATCCAACGCATTTCGCCGATGCCATCCCAGCGGAAAAACGAATAACGCACGCTCTGGAACAACGGGAACAAGACAAAGAGGCCGTACATCAACAAGGCTGGTAGGACGAACAACCAGCCGATGGTCTTCTCATTTGACAGCGCCTTCTGGAGGGGATTCTGCGTGGGGCGGCGGCGGATTGGGGTGCGTTTCAAGTAGGTCATAAGATGTCGTCCACCATTCATGTGTGTGGTGGGGCGCAAACCGTCCCACCACACAGATCTATGCTGCGAGGATTATTCTTCGAGCTGGCGCTCGTACTCTTCCTGAACTGCTTCCAGCAGGCCGACGGCATCTTGGCGACCACCGACCATCTTTTGCAGTTCCGGCGTCCAGCCTTGGGCGAAGATGGCGCTGGTCGCATTGGCGATGAAGTCCATTGACGTGCCAGCTTCACCGACGATCACCCCGGCGGCCAGCGTCTCATTGGTGACGGAACCTTCTTCGACGGCTGGGATTTCGAGACCCGACGGGCCGCCGGGGTTCGAGCCGCCGACCAACACGCCGATCTCACGGGCTGCTTCGTCGGTCGCCACCCAGTTGAAGAAGAAAGCCGCGCAGTCCGCGTTCACGGCGTTGGTCGCGATACCGTAGGTCAGAGGAGCCGACATCGCGGCAGGTGCGCCGCCCTCTTCCGCTGGCGGCATCAGGAAGAAGCCGATGTTGCCGGGCATTTCGGCATTGTAGACCGCGTTTTGCCAGTCACCGTTGAAGATGAAGACGCCCTCGCCTTGGCTAAAGCGCCCATTGGCGTCGGTGTATTCGAGCGCGTTGATGTCGGGCGGGAAGTAGCCGTTCTCGATCCAGCGCAGCAAGTATTCAGCGGCCTCGATGTTCGAATCAGTGACGATGGTCGCCCCGGGCTTCTGGAAGATCCAGTCATTGATCGGCTCAACCGACCCCACTGAGGCCATCAACGCCTGCAAGGGGAACGCCAAACCCATCCCACTGCGTGCGCTGCCCCACTGCATGATGGGCAGCAGGTCCGCTTCTTTGGCGGCTGCGAGCAGCGCCTCAAACTCGGCGAGGGTGGCGGGCGGTTCAGTCATCCCAATCTGTGCGGCGAGTTCTTTGTTGTAGAAGACACCGGTCAGGCTGTAGTTCAGGCTCATGGCGTAGAGCGCGCCAGAGCCACGTGTGCCGTCTTCGGCCACACGGTTCTGGTTGAGCTGGGGGACGGGCCACTCGTTCCAGCCGAACGCCTCAGCATATCCATCGAGGTTCATCAGCAACCCTTGATTGGCGAACGAGACCATCGTCGGCAGGCGGATGAGGTCAGGCGGGTTGTCGCCAGACAGCAGGCGCGGGGTCGAGTTGATCAGGTTGGTGAACTGGTCTTGCTTGATGTCCCACGTGACGTTGGGGTATTGGGCCGAAAATTCTTCAGCAAGGCGGAACGGGATGTCAAAACCGGTCTCAAAGTAGGCGTTGAGCGTAATGGGGTCAGTGCCGCAGCTCGGCAGTTCGTCTTGACCCTGAACGGTGGGGAGTACCGAAACAGTCGAGAGGACAAATAGCATGACCAACGTTAAAATGGACTTGTGTTTACCGCGCATGGCGATCCTCCAAAAAGATACTTAGACGCATGTGTTTATGGGATATTCCATCCTGTGCTGACAGGTCGGAATCGCATGACTCTGACCCATCATCTTTCCATGGCGTTCCTCCTAAATCCCTATCAGGGCGCGGACAATACTGGGCAAACGGCGCGGCATGAGCTGAAAGAACCCGCTGCGGATTCTCGCCGATGCCGCCCCACCACAGGCCACCTCACACCGATTTTCTTTCTATCAGCGGGCAGTGGATCATGTGCTGGACAGGTCTGCCGCCCCGGTTGGTCTCTTCCAACCCCAGCAGCATCCGAACGGCAAGCTGTCCCATCTCGAAATTGGGCAGCTCAACGGTCGTAAGCGGTGGGTGGACTTGGGCGGCCAAGATTTCAACATTATCAAAACCGACGACGGCCACATCCTCTGGGATGCGCAGACTGGTCTTGCGGATGGCGTCATACGCCCCCAAGACCATCAAATCATTGAAGCAGAAGATGCCCGTCGGAGGGTTGGGCATCTGAAGCAGCGACAGCACGCTGTCATAGGTGCTGTTGGCGAGACCCTCGAACGGCTCCTCGATGAAGCGCACCAACGCCTCATCGTAGGGGATGTCGAAGCTGGCAAGCGCTTGGCGGTATCCCTCAAGCCGCCCCAAGGGGGCAGGCTCTTTCGCGGCAATGCTGACGAACCCGACCCGGCGATGTCCCTTCTTGAGGAGGGTTTCAGTCGCAAGGCGTCCCCCCGCAATTTCGTCTGGCACAATCGACGGTAAAGAACGGTCATCCGCAAAACAGTTCACCAACAGCGTAGGCAGGTCCTTGGGGAACTGGGAATGTTTGATTTGCCGGTGATAGATGGTGGCGTAAACGATGCCCTCAACTTGGTAGTCGCGCATCATGTTGATGGCGCGGGCCTCAACCTCCGGGTCGTTGTTGGTGTTGAGCAGGAAAAGCAGTTTCCCATGCTCCCAAGCCGCCTGCTGCGCGCCGATAATCAAGTCGTAGCCAAAGGCATTCTGCGCCAACTCATCGGTGAGGAAGCCAATCAGTTGAGATTGGCCGGTACGCATATAGCGTGCCGCCGCGCTGGGTCGGAAATCCAATTCTTGGATGACGCTCAAAACTTGGTTGCGGGTTGCCTCAGCAACATGGGGGTTATTGTTCAAGACCCGTGAAACGGTGCGTACCGACACACCGGCATGTTGTGCAACCTCTTTGATGGTAATCATAAAGCTCAAAAACCTTTAAAAATAACTTTGCCATCGTTGGCAAACAAATCATATCAGTCCTTGCCATCGTTGGCAACGGTTTATAGATTGATGTCTGGTGAGTGAATCGCACTATCGCTATGCAAAGAAACACGTATGGGAAAACAAAAAACTGGCCGAGAAATCATCCCGTCCAGTTTAGGGGAACTATGTTCGACTACAGCTTCAATTGCGTTAAGTGCGGCTTACACCCCGCCACCGCCGCCCGACATGCGCTTGTCAATCAGGTCCTTGAACGGGTCTTTGCCGCGTGGGACGAGGACGCGGCGCGAGCGTCCGCCGTTAAGGCTGTCACCGATGATTCCAAGCTGTTCGAGCAGGTCCATAATGCGCGCCGCACGCGGGTAGCCGAGGTCAAACTTGCGCTGAATCTGCGATGCGGACGCCTCTTGCTCCTCGACCACAAAGGTGATGGCTTCTTCGAGCAGCGGGTCAGTCTGGGCGAGGAATTCGCGGTTGGTCATGCTGCGCTCCCACGGCGCGTTAAATTCACGCGGGAGCTTGCCATCTTCCTGCTGCTCGAAGCGCCAGACGCGCCAGTGGCGCACGACCTCGCGCACCTCGTCATCCCCGATGAAACAGCCTTGGATACGGCGTGGCCCGCTGACCGAATCGGCGGACAGGTAGAGCATGTCGCCTTTGCCCAACAGTGTTTCTGCGCCGCCGGTGTCGAGGATGACGCGGCTGTCTACACCCGAAGCGACCGCAAACGCGATGCGCGACGGGAAGTTGGCCTTAATCAGGCCGGTGATGACATCGACGCTGGGGCGCTGGGTGGCGATGACCATGTGCATCCCGACGGCGCGTGCCATCTGCGCGAGGCGGGTAATGGCGCGCTCGGTCTCCTCTGGCCGGTTCATCATTAGGTCGCCCACTTCGTCGATGCAGATACCGATGTAAGGCAGTTGTTCCTTCTTGCGGCGCGGGCCGAGCTTGGTGTTGTAGGCCTCGATATTGCGCGTCCCGGCCTCTTCAAGCAACTTATAGCGGCGCTCCATCTCGCGGACGCTCCATTTCAGCGCCTCAATGATACGGTCGAGGTCGGTCTCGACCGGGCCGATGAGGTGCGGCAGCCCATTAAAGCGGCTGAGTTCGACCATCTTGGGGTCCATCAGCACGAGGCGCAGCGTGTCGGGACCGTTGTCCATCAGCAGCGCGGTAATGGTCGCGGCCATAAAGACCGACTTGCCGGAGCCGGTCGTCCCGGCCACCAGCAGGTGCGGACAGCCCGCGATGTCGATGCCGACCGGCTGGCCGGTCACGTCACGCCCGACCGGGATGAGCATCGGCGTTTTGCGCTTGGCGAGCTGGTCAGCGTAGCCCTTACTCTCGTAGACCGAGCGAAGTGAGACGACGCTGGGGTTGCGGTTGGGGACCTCAATGCCGAGGTAACTCTGGCCGGGGACGGGAGTCTCTAGGCGCAGGCGTTTGGCCGCCAGCGTCAGCGAGAGGTCGTTGGTCAGCGCGGCGATGCGGCTGAGGCGCGTGCGGTGGATGGATGCGGCGCTGGCCTCATCTTTGGTCTCGACATAAGGACGGACGGCGTACTGCGTCACGGTCGGCCCGACCCGCACATTGACGATTTCAACCTCGATGTCGAATTCCATCAGCGTGTTTTCAATCAGGACGACGTTTTTATTGACCTCATCCTCGTTCGGCAGCGTCAGGTCGGCGTCTTCCAGCGCGGACAGGCTGGGCAGGATAGAATCGCGCTTGTTGACCTTCTTCCCCTCGCGGATGGCATCCACGTTGAAATAGCGACGGATGCGCCCATCCGGTCGGCGGACGAGTGCAGACCCGTCGGCGTGTTTTTCCTTGAGCGGCATCCCAATCCCACTCAGGTCTTGGCCCCGCTCTTGGTGGGTGAACAGCGCTTGTTCTGCCTCGGTCAGTTGGATGACCTTCGGTTCCTCCAAACCCAGCGGCGGGAGCTGTGCCTCGCGCAGGCTGGGGCGGATGTGCGCGGCCTCTGGCCGAATCCGCATCAGCGACCCGGCGGGGGAGCGCCCAGCGCCGACCACGGCGCGCACCTTGCGCTCGTTGATGGCGTAGCGATACGACAGGTCGGCGCGCTGGCTGAAGGTCGCCAGCTGCCGCTTGATGTTCGCCAATAGGTTGGTGAACTGCGTCCGGCGTAGCCCCATCGTCACAGCGACCGAGACGGCCAGCACCGCCGCGAACACGATCAGCGCCGCAGGGGTTCCCAGCAGGCCAGCGACGAACGCGCTGAGCGCGCCGCCGATCAGGCCACCGCCTTCCCCAGCGCGGGCGACCGCCCGGAACTCTGGGTCACCAGTGGCGAGGTGTAGCAGGCCCAGCGCCGCGAGAAAAGCCAGTTCCAGTGCCAAGATGCGCGGCGTCCCGAAATGGAAATCGACGCCCAAGCGCGGTAATAAAATCAGCACGCCCAGCCCAAAAATGCCAACGCACACGAACACCGCACCGTAGCCGAATAACGACGTGAGCGCCCCGGCCCACGCGCGCGCCAGCGTCGCGCTGGACGACACGTCGAGCAGTGACATGAATGACACTACGCCGAACACCAACAGCGCTAGCGCCGCGATTTCGTTGGTCCACGGTGGGATGCTGTCAAATACACCGTCCCAGAATTCCGGCGAGACCTGCATCCGCTCTAATTTGTCTTTGCGGGCAGGCGGCGCAGGGGGTGGCGGTGGGGCAGTTGTCTTGGGGGGCGGGGTCTTCTTCGGCCCGTTCGGTTGCTGTGCCACGCGATGTAGACGCCTCGTGTCTTAGCCTCTTTCCTTGCCTGAATCATAGCACGGATAGGGCGATGAGGCTATGCGCGGGGGGTACTAGGGCACGGGAAAAGCCCTTCTGGTCGCTGGAGGGCGCAGCACGCAGCGCCCTAAAACAGCGTAAATATGACAACAAAAACCGCCCTATCTCAATGAGACAGGGCGGTTGGTCTATCGGATTACAGCGAAGCCTAGACCTCGTTGACCACCGTCATGACGACCGGGCGGCGGCGGGTCTCGGTGAAGAACATCCGCGAGAGTGCCTCGTTGAGGATGTCGCTGCGACGACCGTTTAGGCGGCCATTGGAAAGCGTCTCGCGCACCGCGGTCTTAATCTGGCGCGAGAGGTCGGTGCGGTCGGCTTGGTAGGCAAAGCCCCGGCTGACAACTTCCGGCTCGCCCTTGAGGTTGCCGCTGCGGTCGATGTTGAGGACGACCACCACGAACCCTTCACGGCTGAGGGCTTCACGGTCGCGCAGCACGGCGTGGCCGACATCACCCACACCGCTGCCATCGACGAACACATAGCCGCCGGGCACGCGGTCCACCTGACGGATGCCACGCCCATCGACCTCGATGACGCCACCGTTTTCACCGATGATAATGTTGCTTTCCGGGATTCCGGACTCCACGCCCAGCTTGGCGTGTGCCTTGAGGTGGCGCAGCTCGCCGTGGACGGGCATGAAGAACTTCGGCTTGACGAGGTTCAGCATCATGCGCATTTCTTCTTGACTGCCGTGGCCGCTGACGTGGACGGGCAGGATGGGGTCATAAATCACGTTCGCGCCGCGCCGCATCAGTTGGTTGATGGTGCGGTAGACCATCTCCTCGTTGCCGGGGATGGGGTGCGACGACAAGACGATGGTATCGCCCTCCTCGACCTCAAGCTGGCGGTGGCTGCCGTTGGCGATGCGCGCCAAGACCGCCGACGGCTCGCCCTGCGCGCCCGTCGCCATGATGACGACTTGGTTATCGGGAATCTGATTGATGCGCGACAGGTCAATCAGCAGGCTGTCGGGGACCTTGAGGATGCCCAGCGTGCGGGCGATCCGCGTGTTGTTGGTCATGCTGTGACCAGCAATCGCCAGCTTGCGGCCGTGCTTCATAGCGGCGTTGGCCACCTGCTGCACGCGCGAGATAAGCGAGGCGAAGGTGGCGACGATAATGCGCCCCTGTGCCTGACGGAACACCGTATCAAACGCGCCGTCGATGACCGACTCGGAGGGCGTCCAGCCGGGACGGTCAGCGTTGGTGCTGTCTGCCATCAGCAGGAGCGCGCCTTCCTTTTGGAAACCGGCTAAGCGCGCATAGTCGGCGGGTCTGCCGTCTACGGGCGTGTGGTCAAATTTATAGTCGCCGGTATGGACGACCGGCCCCCACGGGGTGTGGATGCCGAAGCCGACGCACTGTGGGATGCTGTGGTTGACGTGGAAGCTGTCCACCACGAACGGCCCGACCTTGATTTGGTCGCCCGCATTGAAGACGTTAATTTGCGTGTGCTGGGTCAGGCGACCCTCGCGCAGCTTATTCTCCAACAGACCAGCCGTCAGCGGCGTGGCGTAAATGGGCGTGCCTTGGAAGGCGTCGATGACGTGTGTCACCGCACCGGTGTGGTCTTCGTGGCCGTGGGTATAGAGGATGGCGTGCAGCTTGAGGTCACGCTTCTCCTTGACGCGGTGAACAAGATAGCTGAAGTCGGGGATGATGTAATCGACGCCGAGCATGTCGTTGGCCGGGAACATCAGCCCGGTATCGATGACGATGGCGTCGTTGCCCATCTCGAACACGGTCATGTTCTTGCCGATTTCGCTCATCCCGCCCAGCGGGACAATCCGCAGCTTGGGCGACTTGCCGCCCTCACCACCGCCGCCGCTGCCGCCACTCCGGCGACCACCGCCGCCGCCACGACCACCACGGCGTTGACCGCCGCCCGTGCTGCTGCCTGCACTTGTACTACCGCTGGCAGCGGTGTTCTTGGGCGGCTTTGGCGGCTTGGGGGTGTTGTTGCTGTTATTTCCGTTGTTATTCTTCTCTGCCATACGACACTTTAGCCCTGCACGCATGTGCGGCGGGCTTACAGTCCTTTCTTACTAGGCTTACCGATACGGTCTTGCGTTGTTCGCATCAAAACGTCCGGGGCGTTGCCCGCTTAGACGTGAATGGATTAGGTTGTGGCGCTCCCTGATGTGAGCGCAGTGAAACAACAGTATACCATATTTTGATTCTGACAATCCGGTGTGTTGCCTCCGCCCGCACGGAACCGTTTGACGGTTTTGCCCAAGCGCGGCCTGATGCGGCTGATGCAGGTGGGTGCAGCACAGCTGTCCCGCCTATTTTTGGTGAATTTTACCTGTGAAGCCTGTCACAAGTTTGTACTTTGCGGTGATTGTCCGGCGTGCCTAAGCCTGCGAAAGTAGGAGTATGCGGTTTGTCTGCTGCATAATGAGGAGGACACCCACCATGAACCCGACGAACAAAACCCCCAGCCCAATTGGCCTGCGTGTTGGAACCGAGACCGTTACCATCGGCCTAGAGTCGCAGTTTTACGCCCTGATGTCCACCGTCAGCGTCAACCTAGAGCCACGCGGCTGGGGGACCAAGTACCCCATGCTGATGCGCCGCCTTTACCCCGGAATGCTCAACGCCAGCGACGTGCGCGCCGCGCTGGAAGAACTGGCCGACATCGAGGCCAAGCTGGAGAAGCTCAAGGCCGATAAGCTGGTCTGGGACATCACCGACCGCAGCATCCGCCCCGACGAATCGCAGGTGTGGGCGAGCGCGCCCAACCTGTTGGAGCTGTTCCGCACCAACAACGGTGAGCGCACCCTGAGCGCCATCGCCCGCGCCCTGTCGGTCGCGCTGCGCGCCGGTTCCGATGTGCGCGTCGAGTTGGGCGTGAAGTCGAGCGCGGCAGCCTAATAATCTAGCCCATTAAAAAGACCTGTGCGGCCATTCGCACAGGTCTTTTTTTGTCTCAGCTTTGCTCTTGCTGTTCCTGCACCGCGCCGATGGGCGTGGGCAGGCCGTCGATGCTGGCGCTGTTCTTGCGGCGCTGGTAATCTTCTTTGGTCTCGGCTTTGGCATCCCAATATTTGGTGAGCGTCTCGCGCTCCGCCTTGTAATCCATGAACGGCACAGCATAACCGCAGGCCGTCGAGACGCGGTGGATGTCGGCCACGATAATCTGGCGCGCCCCGACGTGTGGCGTAAAGTGGGCGCTCAGGTCGCCCCATTCAGCGTCGGCGGGGAGAACGGTCTTACCCGTCCCGTACAGCCGGGCGATGTTAGGCGGCCCTTCGAACGCGCAGAACATGAATGTCACACGACCGTTTTCGGTGATGTGCGCCGAGGTCTCATTGCCGCTGCCGGTGATGTCGAGGTAGGCCACGCGGTTGGCGTCCAAGATGCGGAAGGTGTCCATGCCCTTGGGTGACAGGTTGATGTGGCCGTCCGCTGACAACGGGGCGGTCGCCACAAAGAAAACGTGCTGCTCACGAATAAATGCTTGCAGCTCATCGCTGATGTTATCGAAGACCTCGGCCATGGGGCGGTTTTCCCTCGCTGTGTTATAGGCATCATAACAATTGTAACGCATCGAAGGCTGGCTGGCGCATTCCAATAATCCTCTGATATACAAAACACACCATTTGCCGTATACTGTTCTCTATAAGGTACCCAAACACCTTACGCTTCGGGGGTGAAATAGACTCGACAGCGGGGGCTGGGTGCGGGTTGCAAGCCGTGGAGCCTACGGCCACGTTAAAATAGGCAAAAAATTGAGTGCCAACAACACTCGCCCGGCTTACGCCCTAGCCGCCTAAGGCTAACGGTTTAAGTCGCTGCCCCATAGCTGGGCAGCCATTCACCCCGAGCGTCGCCATCACCGAGGGATGTGGGTGTCATATAAAGGATGAGCGTGCAGCACCCCTACGCCGATACAGGGAGCTAAAGAAAACATCGAGCTAGTCCTTCGCATCTGCGCCCGCTGAGGTCGTGAGGGATGAAACATAACAGGGGGAAAAGCTTGTGAAGATGCTCGTATTCGAACCTGTTGGACGCGGGGGGCAGAACCCGCCACCTCCACTCCAAACGAAAAACACCCCAGCCTGTAGAGGTTGGGGTGTTTTTTTGTTGAACCTGCCCTACTTCAACTCAAGGCTGTTGGATTCGACCACGCGCTGGATGAGCGCGATTACGTCGTCCACCGGCATCTGGCCGAGGTCTTCGTCAGAACGCAGGCGCACGCTGACGGCGTTGGCCTCGGCGTCACGGTCACCGGCAATCAGCATATACGGGATGTGCTTCTCACGCGCCATAGCGATTTTCGCGCCCATGCGGTTGTTGCTGGCGTCCACCTCGACACGGATGCCCATTTTCTTGAGGCGAGCGGCCACCCCTTGCAAGAACTCCACATGGCGGTCGGCAATCGGGATGAGGACGGCCTGCACCGGCGACAGCCACGCGGGGAACGACCCGGCGAAGTGTTCGATGAGGATGCCGCAGAAGCGCTCGATGCTGCCGAACATGGCGCGGTGAATCATCAGCGGACGCTGGCGCGTGCCGTCGCTGGCGACGTATTCCAACTCGAAGCGCTCGGGCAGATTAGGGTCAACCTGAACCGTGCCGAGCTGCCAGTCGCGCTTGAGCGCGTCGCGGAACACGAGGTCGAGTTTGGGGCCGTAGAAGGCGGCCTCGCCCTCTTCCACCGTATACTGGAAGCCGAGCTTATCGCAGGCCTTGATGATGGCGTTGGTCGCCGTCTCCCACAGGTCATCACTGCCGACGAATTTATCGCTCTTGGGGTCGCGGATGCCGATGCGGGCGCGGAAATCCGTCAAGCCCAGCGCGCCGAACACCTTTTGCGCCATCTGCACGACGCCGATAAATTCTTCGTCGAGCTGTTCGGGCGTGACGAACAAGTGGGCGTCATCGACCGTGAAGCCGCGCACGCGCGTCAGGCCGTGGAGCTGGCCGGACTTCTCGTAGCGGTAGACCGTGCCGAACTCCGCGAGGCGCAGCGGTAGGTCGCGGAACGAGTGCATCTCGCTGCGATAAATCATGATGTGATGCGGGCAGTTCATCGGCTTGAGCAGGTACAGCTCGCCGTCCACGTCAATCGGGGCGTACTGGCTGTCTTTGTAATACGGATAGTGGCCCGACGTTTTGTACAGGTCAAGGTTGCCGATGTGCGGCGTGACGACCGGCTGATAGCCCGCCTCGATTTGAATATTCCGCAGCCAGCGCTCCAACGTGTCGCGCAGTGTTGCGCCCTTGGGCAGCCACAGCGGCAAGCCCTTCCCGACCAGCGGGTCAATCACGAACAGGCCGAGCTTCTCACCCAATACGCGGTGGTCGCGGCGCTTGGCTTCTTCCAGCCGGTGGAGGTAGTCCTCAAGCTGCGTCGGCTTCTCCCACGCCGTGCCGTAGATGCGCGTGAGCTGCTGGCGCTTCTCATCGCCGCGCCAGTACGCCCCGGCGGGCGGACGGATGGCGATTTTAATCGCGTTGGGGTGGATGTCACGGGTATTGGCGACGTGCGGCCCCCGGCACAGGTCGATAAACGTGTCCTGCTGATAAACCGTCAGCTTATCGGCGGCAGCCTGAATTTCGTTGCCGTTCTCGTCGGTACGACCGTTCACGAGGTCGTTAATCAGCTCGACCTTAAACGGCTGGTCCTTGAACAGTTCCAGCGCCTCGGCGGGCGTGACCTCGCGCACTGTGAAATCGTGCTTGCCTTTGATAATTTCCTTCATGCGCGCTTCGACCCACGTGATGTCCTCTTCCGTAATCGGGCGAGGCAGCGCGAAGTCGTAGTAGAACCCGTCCTCAATCGGCGGGCCAATGGCGATATGCGCCTCTGGGAAGCGGTCGAGCATGGCCTGCGCCATAACGTGGGCGGCAGAGTGGCGAATCTTGTAGAGCTTGCTGTCTTCATAGCGGTCGGACATGCGGGTTTTGTTCTCCTGACGGTTCCAGTGCTAAATATACAAAACGCAAAGACGCGAGTCCACCACAAGCCGAGGGATATACCCTACGGCTTGGGGCCATCGCGTCTTTGGGGTTTTCTGTGGGAGCTATCTAGGCTGCCGAGAAGCGGTGCTGCCCGGCGGGGCTAATCTTAGCTCGTCACCACGAGGACATCCGACAACACGACGGCGGCGACCTCTTGGGTAGTGCGGGTGTTGTCGCGGGTGCTGCGGCGCGCACCGCTGTCTTCGGGGAGTTGGGTCACGCGGGTGAACATGCCCTCGAACATTTCGAGTGCCAGCAGGTTGTCGATGGCGTCCTCAATCGTGTCGAGGTCGAGCTTCTCAACCAGCATGTGGGGGGTATCCAGCGGGGCAAAGCGCGAGGCGACTGCGCCTTCAATCTGCTTGACCATCTGGTAATTCATTTCCATCTGACGGCGCAGATAGTTGAGCGTGACGAACAGGCAGGTATAGATTGTGCCGTCGGTCATGCGGACAATCACGTCACAGGCGAGGTTGCTGTCGTGGTGGCGCTCAATGTATACCCGGTCGATGTCCGGAAGGTTTAGTGTATCGGTCATGGGATGAGGACTCCTTATCACAACGTTGGTGGTGGCTTTACACCCCCTTAACGTGTGCGCGTCTACTTATACGATAAACATATTCCGATGCCGGTTTATTGTCAACAACCCTCAACCGCCGTTGGTATGGGGTTTTGGTTGGGAAATGACGATGGTTCTAGGCAGAAAAAGTTAAAAAGCGCATTTTTGCAGAAAATACTAAGTGTATTTCATGTAAACTGTAACATTTTCTGAGCAAGAAAATCCTTAGCCATGGGCGTTGGTTTCTTCACTACCAGCGCGCATCAGCGCATCAATCTCCATCCGCATCAGCGCGTCGGCTACCGATTCGATGGCGACGTTTTGCTTACGGTACAGCGTCGCGTCGGCCATGTAGAGGCGGTTGGCCGCGTCGCGCACGCGCAGCTTCTTGAGGTAGCGCAGTTCGATGACGTTGTAAATCAACCATTCTTGGCTGCGCCAGTCGCGCTCACCGGGCGGGCGCAGCGTCTCGATGGCGCGGTCAAGAACCGTCCGCAGGGCGCGCACGGGCTGGTTGGCGTGGTCGGGGAGCGCTTCGCGCACCACCGCTAATTCGAGAAGGCGGCTCTGGGTCAGGCCGGGGCCGCCGTAATAGTGGCGGAGCGCGGCCTGCACCTGCTCGACGACATGTTCGCGGTCGGGTAGGCCGGGAATCAGCGAATAGTCGATGGCGGGGGCGCTGGGCTGGTCGCCGTCCGGCACGGGCAAAGCCACCCGCCCCGGCTCGTACTCGAACTCGGCGGCGCTGCGGCGCGACTGGGTGAACTGCGGCAGCAGCCCTTCCAACGCGGCGCTCAGTTCACCTTGCAGCAGCAAATCATCCAGCGTGCGGGCGGCGCGGCGGCGCACCTTCGCCAGCACGGCCAACTCCTCGGCAGAGGGGGTGGCGTCGGACGACGGCGCTTTGATGCCCAGCGCGCCGATGACCTGCACGCCCGCGCCGTTGACCACCCCGCGCTGGCCGCTTAATGGGAACAGCCAGAATCCCTCCCAGACGTGCGGCTTACCGACCGAGGCGGCCTTCAACGCCGGGACCTCGGCCAACAGGTCGCCGGGGCGCTGCTCAACGGTATGGCCGTCCCCGGTGGCGCGCACGACCTCGACCGTTCCGTCCGTCAGCAGCGCGACGAACGCGCCGGGCGTTTGCAGGATGTTGCGCGCCTGCGCGAGGATGCCCTCCAGCAGGTTAATCAGGTCATTGCGGGTGAGCAGTTGGCGCGCTAACTGTTGGATGCGGCTGTATTGGTCTTCGTCGTCACCGTAAATCAGCATCCGGTCGAGGCGCGGCAGCACCAGTTCGACCATCCACAGCCAGAACAAGACCACTGCGACGGTGGCAAACACCGTGAACTCCTCACCCGACACGCCCAAAATACGGGTGGCGCTGCGCGTCGAGAAGATGACCCCGACAATCAAGAATCCGGTCACGGGGCCGCGCAGCATGAAGCGCAGCAGCTCCGACTTGACCGCCCGGTCGGGCAGCACCGAACCGAAAAACGACAGCGGGTAGGCGAGGAACATCAGCATCAGCACGACAAACACGTTCCCGACGATGAGCAGCACCATCGCGCCTGTGGTGAACTCGCCGCCCAGCGCAAAAAATGTGCTGAACGGGAACACGCCGACCACCGGCGTCAGCAGCGCGATTTCGAGATATAACATGCGGCGGCGGGTGCTGCGCGTCAAGCAGCGGCGGCGGGCGCGCTCCACGTTAATCAGCGCGAAGCTGCATGCCAGCACCAGATAGACAATGTATAAGCCCATCAGCGGGGCGGCACGCAGCGCTGGGCGACCATCGCTCAGGGTGGGCGCGACCAAGCTGTCTGACGCGGCGGCCAGCAGCATAAAAATGGCCGCCAAAACGTACATCAAGCGGTAAGCGCGCCGCCGCCGCCCACGTGATGGTAAACCGGTGGTACTCAGCAGCGCGTCACTCAGGTGGACGAGCGCCGCCGGGGCGAGCGCAATCCCCAACCATTGGGCGCGCAGCAGCGGCACAATGGCATTGGTGGCCGGGTCTAATGACAGCAGCGCGTCGCAAATGTAGGTCATCGTCACCGCGCCCAGCACCACCGCCGATGCCCGCGCTACGCGGTCCTGCGTGTTGCGCGAGAGGTTGTACAGCAGCAGCGACACCGCGACGATGGCGATAGCCGAGGCCAGCGTCTCGTTGAGGATGTCGAGGAAGGCGTTAAACAGAACGTCGTCCACGGTTAGGCCGTCCCTCACTCTGCCCGCTGCGGGCGCGATAAGCGCAGCCCGAACAGCACCGCGATATCGTGGTTCAGGAAGAATTGGTCATTATAACCGCAGAAGGCCATCCCCAACCGCTGGCACAGTGCGACCATCGGGGCGTGCTTGGTTGGGACGGCGCACAGCAGCCTCGTCGCACCCTGCTCCTTCGCCCACATCCGCACGCCATCAGCCAATTGCAGGCCGACCCGCTGGCGGCGTAGGGCTTGCGCGACGCACACATCGTCCAGCCACGCGATGCCGCGATATTCGTCGTAGTTAGCGACCACATAGCCGACGATGGGCGGGCGCGGCGGCGGTGGGGGCAGGGTCAGCGGCGCGTCCTGCGATTCCGGGTCTACCGGCTCAACCGTCACGGGTTCGACATAGGGGCGCGCCACCACGAACAGCCGACCGAGGTCGGGGTCGTCGTGCAGGCGGCGGGGGTTGGGTGTATGGGTCAGGGTGACGCTGCGTGGGAGCTTTTCGGCGCGGAAGCCGACCTGCACCTGTTGGCTGGGGTCGGGCGCGCTCAGTGTCATCTGCCACACACTGTCGGACTCACAGGTATGGTCAAGCGCGAGGCAGGCGTCCACATCCACCGATGTGCCGGGCCGGAAAGTCAAACGGGTCGTCATGGGGGTGGCCTTGCCTAGGCGAGATACGCATCGCCGAACGTCCCGCGAACGTGAATTTCGACCAGCGGCGAGTCGGGGTCGGGGCGCAGCGCCTCATAAATGCCCTCACTGACGCGCTGGTAGCGGGTCTCGGCGTGGCGGGCGCGGAACAGCCGCCCTTCACGCACATGGACGCGGGCAGCCTGTCCCGGTGGGACGACCACATGCACATCCCCGGCGGCAGAACGCAGCAGCAGCGGCGCGAACGCCTCTGACGGGCAGACCACGCGCACATCACCGACGCCGGTGGCGATTTCGCCTCCCTGCACAATCAGGCCAGACAGGTCGGCGTTGACCTGTCCCAACGAGGTGCTGATGAACACGCGCCACGGCAAATCATCCGCCAAACGCACCTGCCAATCCGCAAAAGAGGTCCACGGGGTGGCGGCACGGTCGAAGCGTAGATGGGCGTCCACGCCCGTTACGTCGAGGGTCGGGCGTGACGATTGGGCAAACTGCCCCTCAACCAAGCGCCCCTCGCGCTCGGCGCGCCCGATGATGACATCGACCTCGCCCGCGCTGACTTCTAGGGTCGCGGCCTCAACGCTGCCACGGGTAATCCCGAAGCTGCGCGCCGCCCGCGTCCCCACATCACCGCGAATGAGCAGCCACGCGCCAGCAGCCACCAGCAGCAGCGGCAAAAGCGCGCTGGCTTGGAAGCCGTCCAGCAGCAAAAAGTTCTCAAGGAGTAAAACGACGCCCAGCCCAACTGCCGCGAGGGGCAGGAGGGCTGGGGTACGGGTGTCTTTGGCCTGCACGGGGCGACTAATCCCCGTAGAGATAGTCGCGCAGGATGATGTGGGCTGACGACTGGCGCAGTCGATTGAGCGCCTGTGCCTCAAGCTGGCGGACGCGCTCACGGGTCACGCCGATGGTCTGGCCGACCTCTTCCAGCGTATAGACGCGGCCATCCTCAAGTCCATAACGCAGGCGCAGAATCTGCGCTTCACGCTGCGGGAGTTTGTTGAGTGCGCCCTGAAGCTGCTCGTGCAGCAGGTGGGTCGCCACCTCGTCCGCCGGGGCGGGCGTGCTGGTGTCCTCGACGAAATCGCCGAACGTGCTGTCGCCGTCCTCGTCGATGGGGGTCTCTAGGCTGACCGGGCGGCGGCTGATTTCCAGCAGGTGTTCCACCTTATCGGGGGTGGTCTCCATGCCGACGGCCAGTTCCTCGATGCTGGGGTCACGGCCAAGCTCCTGAAGGAGCGTGAGCTGGACACGGCGCATCCGGTTGAGTTGGTCGCCCATGTGGACGGGGACGCGGATGGTACGCCCTTGGTCGGCCACAGCGCGGCTGACCGCTTGGCGAATCCACCACGTCGCGTAGGTACTGAACTTGTGGCCGCGCTGGTACTCAAACTTGTTGGTGGCGCGGATTAGCCCGATGTTGCCTTCTTGGATGAGGTCGAGGAAGTGAACCCCGCGCCCGATGTATTTCTTCGCCACGCTAATGACCAGACGGGCGTTGGCGCGCACGAGGTGTTCCTGTGCGGCTTCACCATCACCCACGAGGTCTTGCAGCAGGTAGCGGTCATCTGGGGAGAGACGGTCGCCGACTTCCTTCAACTTCTTGGTCGCCAGCAGGCCGCGCTCCATGCGCTTGGCAAGCTCGACTTCTTGGCTGCCGGTCAGCAGCGGGACGCGCCCAGCTTCCTTCAGGTACAGCCCAACCACGTCGTCGGTGTCCAGCGCCTGCTGGTATCCGGCGTCGTCGATGAGGTCGCTGCTCCAAGCGTAGGGGTCTTCGCCTTCGGCGGCCAGTGCGAGGTCAAGCTCCTCAAAGTCCGGTTCCAGTTCGACCATCAGCTCGCTCTCCGGTACGTCGTCAGGACCGAGGGTCTTGGTCACCAATTCCACGCCCGCTTCCATAAGGCCTTCTAGCACCTCATCCAGCAGGGCCACGTCATTTTCGGCGTTAGGCATCAGCGCCAAAACGTCATCATACGACAGCGTGCCTTGGCGCTGCGCTTTCTCCACTAAGATTTTGTGGAGGTCTTTCGAGTTTGGGATTGGTGTCATCACAGCCATATGTGTGTTACATGCGTAAAACCTTGCAAACCACTGGGGGGTCCGCAAGGCAGCAACCCTCTCATGCACTCAGGGGTGTGCGCGGACGGTTCCACGCGCTCTCCCACAGGACTGAGGCAAATAATCCCCGCCGATTGATGGGCGAGGATTTAACCGTCTCTTTACAGATATAAAGTATCGCGGGCTGGGCAGGTTGTCAAGCAGGCCACGTGACAATCCTGTAACTTTTGGGGGTTTTGTGCGTGTACTCGGTGGGAAAGCGTCAGGATTGTGCAACCTGCCCCAGCGGTATTCAGGTTTGTCTCATGGAAATGTGATTCGCGGTACGGTATTCAAACCTCACGCCTGCCCCTCTCCCTAGGAGAGGAGTTTTAACGCGGCAGATTAACATCGTCCCCGCCCTCAGAGGATTTCTGGAAAGTATTGTCCATGTTGGCGGTTGTGGGTTCAGCGGGTCAGCAAACTGACCCCTACACCAAAAATTTCCATCTTGGCGACCCAAAGGCAAACAGGTCGGACGACCATTTTTGGGTGTAGGGGCAAGGCTTGCCCGCCCGCTGATGGCAAAATCGCCAGCTTTCCAGATACCTTGTTAAAGCTGGTGGAGGTTAGGAGGTGAGGTTTGTCATATCCACCAGACGCCGGGACTCATCGAATGCTTACTTGGATATACTTGACTTCAAGTTCACTTGAAGATGTAGCATCGGAAACATGACGATGAACACACCACCCACCTACACCATCCAACAGGCCAGCCGCCAGACCGGGCTGCCCGCCTCAACCCTGCGCTACTACGAGGACGAGGGGCTGCTTGACAGTGTTGGGCGCGCCGCCAACGGCCACCGCCGCTACAGCGAGGACGACCTCCGCCGCGTCGTCTTCATCCAGCGGCTGAAGCTGATTGGTATGAGCATCGGCGAGATACGCGGCTTCCTCGCGCTGTACCGCGCCGGTTCTAGTACCGCCCGCCAGCGCTGTGCCATCCTACAGGCGCACAAGGCGGCGGTCCAAGCGCAGGTCGATTCGCTGGTGGAGATGATGACGTTCATCGACATGAAGATTGGCCTATATCAACAAGAAGAAGAGGCGCAGCATCATGAGTATGAAATATCGGCTGTTGGGTAGGACGGGGCTGTTGGTGTCAGAATTGTGCCTCGGCACAATGACCTTCGGCGGCGAGGGCTTCTGGCAGGTCATCGGAATGCAGGGACAAGACCTCGTTAACGACATTGTGGCGCGCTCGCTGGACGCGGGCATCAACTTTATCGACACGGCCAACATCTACTCCTTCGGCCTGTCCGAGGAGTTGTTGGGCAAGGCGCTGGCGGGCAGGCCGCGTGATAAGGTAGTCATCGCCACCAAAGCCCGTGGCCGGATGAATGAGGACGTAAACGCGGTTGGCCTGAGCCGCTACCACATCATGAACTCGGTTGAGGACAGCCTGCGCCGCCTGAACACCGACCACATTGACCTCTATCAAATCCACGGCTATGACCCCGTTACCCCGCTGGACGAGACGCTTCGCGCCCTCGATGACCTTGTGCGGCAGGGCAAGGTGCGCTACATCGGCGCAAGCAACATGGCCGCGTGGCAGCTCATGAAAGCGCTGGGCATCAGTGACAAGCACGGCCTCGCCCGCTTCGAGTCACTGCAAGCCTATTACACCATCGCCGGGCGTGACCTCGAACGCGAGCTTGTCCCGTTGGTGCACGACCAACAGGTCGGCGTGATGGTGTGGTCGCCGCTGGCGGGTGGCCTGCTGTCGGGCAAATTCAACCGCGACGGCACCAGCCCAGACGGGAGCCGCCGCGCTTCGTTCGACTTCCCGCCCATCAACAAGGAGCGCGCCTTCGACACGGTGGATGTGATGCGCGAGGTGGCCTCTGAGGTCAATGCGACGGTAGCGCAGGTTGCGCTGGCGTGGCTGCTCCACCAGCCCGCCGTGACCACCGTCATCATCGGGGCGAAGACGGTCGAACAGCTCGACGACAACCTGAAGGCCGTCACCGTGTCGCTGAACGCCGACCAACTGGCGCGCCTCGATACGGTCAGCCAGCTCCCCAACGAATACCCGCAGTGGATGCTGGCCCGTCAGGGAGATGGGCGTCTGCCAGAGGCGTAGAAACCCCTAAAGCTCCTGCGACAAGCCGTGGACATCCTCGATGACGATGATGCCCATGCGGAGGGCGCGAAGAGCCGCACTGTGGCGGTCCTGCGCGCCCAGCTTGTCCATCACCTGCGCCAGCAGTTCAATTGTCTCCATCACATCGAGGCCGAGGTCGCGTGCGATGGCCTCATTGTCGAAACCGGCGGCCACGCGCTGAATGAGGCGGGTCTCGGTCTCGTTCAGCGCGGGCTTACCCGCCGATGCACCGCCGCCCAAGAGCCCGGTGACGACCTTTTCGGCCACCCCGCGCCCCAACACGAGCTGACCGCTCATCACCTTCTCGACGGCGGCGATTAACTCCTGTTGGTCGATGGACTTGAGGACGTAGCCGTGCGCGCCGCTGCGGAGCGCCCGCACAATGTACACGTCTTCTTCGCGCCCGGTCAGCACCATCACCTTAACCTGTGGCGCTTTGCGGCGGATGTCCGGCAGGATGTCGAGGCCGTTCTTGCCCGGCATGTTCAGGTCGAGCAGCAGCAGGTCGGGCAGGACGGCCAGCACTTTTGCCAGCGCGGTCTCGCCGTCGCCAGCGTCGGCCACGACCACATAATTTCCACTGGATTCGAGCATCCCGGCCAGTGTCTGGCGCAGCAGGGTATGGTCGTCAGCGAGCATAATCCGCAGGGTGCGGGCGCGCTCCCCGGTCATCGACGACGAAAGGCGCGTATCACGCACGAGTTCTGGGCTGCCAGACTCGGCCAACCCTGCTTCGAGCGCCTCGGCCATCTGCGCGGCGGTCTGGAAGCGGCGCGGCGGCTGCTTGTCCAGCGCCTTGAAGATGACCGCCTCTAGCGACGAGGGGAAGTTCTGGACGAACTGGCTCATCGGCGGCGGGTTGGATTTGACCTGTTGCAGCAGCAGCGACGCGATGTCGTCGCTGTTGAAGGGGAGTTTGCCGGTCGCCATCTCGTAGAGGACGATTCCCAGCGAATAAATATCGGTGCGGGCGTCGAGGGTCTGCCCCTGCGCCTGCTCCGGTGAGAGGTAAGCGGGTGTGCCGATGACCATGCCATGGGCGGTGACGCGGGGGGTGTGTTTGGTCAGCGCCAGCCCCATGTCCATAATCTTGATTTGCCCTTCGTGTGTGACCATGATGTTGGCGGGCTTGATGTCGCGGTGGACGATTCCCTTCTCGTGGGCGTAGTGCAGCGCCCGCGCAACCTGAGCGCCCAACCGCACCAGCTCATCGGGCGCGCACGGGACGAACTTGGACAGCGGGCTGCCCTCGACGTATTCGAGGATGAGGAATGGGCGTTCGCCGTCCTCCTCCACATCGTACATCGCCATGATGTTGGGGTGGTTGAGCTGTGCCGCCGCGTTGGCCTCCTGCATGAAGCGCTTGCGGGTGGTCTCACGGACGTTGGGCAGCAGGACCTTGACGGCCACTGTGCGCCCCAAGCGCTCATCGACCGCCCGGTAGACGGCTGCGGTAGACCCCTCGCCCACCAACTGTTGTACCAGATACCGATTGCGGAGCTTTCGCCCTATCATCTCTATAACCCGCGCTTCCTGCACCAGCTTCACGACAACCGAACGGCACAGACTGTACCATATCTGTAACAAGTTCGCACCACAACGGGCGACCCCCGATATAGACCTTTGGTGGGATTGGTCTATTACGGACTCGGTATGCCCAGTCCAGTAATGTCCAATGATGCGAGGCTCATTGAGACCATCTCACCGAACTTCCGAACACCTACAACACAAAAAAGCCCCTCTCCAACGCGGAGAAGGGGCTTTTTTCAGCGCGTTAGACAGCCTTAGCTGCTGAACACGACTTCTTTGATTTCGGTAATCTTGATGATGCCGTCCGGGCTGTTCTTCTGGATAGCGAGCTTGACCTCACCAATGGCCTTGGTGACTTCAATCTCACGCGGGCAGGCCGGGGTGCAGTTGAAGATGGTGCGGCAGCGCCAGACGCCGTTCGGCTCCGCGAGGATGTTGATGCGCTCCTGTGCGCCCTTGTCACGGGTGTCGAAGATGAAGCGGTGCGCCTGCACGATGGCCGCCGGGCCGACGTACTTCCCATTCGCCCAGAACGACGGGCAGGAGGTGGTGCAGCACGCGCACAGGATGCACTTGGTGGTGTCGTCGAACTTGGCACGGTCTTCTTTGGTCTGGAGGCGCTCACGCCCGTTGGCCGGGACCGGCTCGTCGTTGATGAAGAACGGCATGACCTCGCGGTAGTGCGCGAAGAACGGCTCCATATCGACAATCAGGTCTTTCTGGATGGGCAGGCCGAGGATTGGCTCGACCTGAACCTTGATGTGCGCTTGGCTCTCTGCGCCCAGCTCGTTAATCAGCACTTTGCAGGCCAAACGGTTGCGCCCGTTGATGCGGACGGCATCTGAACCGCAGACACCGTGCGCGCACGAACGGCGCATCGCCAGCGTGCCGTCCTGCTCCCACTTGATGCGGTGCAGCAGGTCAAGGATGCGGTCGGTCGGGTCGCAGTTCTTGAGCGTAAACTCCTCCCAGTACGGCTTCTTCTGGGTGGCATGTTCCGGGTTATAGCGCCGGATGCGGAGGGTGACATCAACCATTGTTCTGTTCTCTCAATCCTAAAATTAAGCGCCGACCGGGGGCGAGGTGTGCCCCCGTCGGCGCTATCTGACGGGATGTGGCTTAGTACACGCGAACCTTGGGGGCGAAGCGCGGGTCTTCAACCTCCAGCGAGGTATCGACCGGCTTCTCGACCGTGACACGGTAGGCGGGGATTTCCGCGCCGTAAGGGGCTGCGCCCTCACGGTAGACCAGCGTGTGCTTGCGGAAGTTCACGTCGTCGCGGTCTGGGTAGTCCTCGCGGCTGTGTGCGCCACGGCTCTCCTTGCGTGCCTTGGCGCTGACGGCGGTAATCTCAGCCAGTTCGAGCAGGTTGCCCAGCTCCCACGCTTCCAAGACCTCGGTGTTGAACTTACGACCGCGGTCATCGACCAGCAGGTCTTGGTAGTAAGTGTTGCGCAGCGCGTGGAGGTCGTCGATGGCCTTCTGCATCGTCTCCTCGGTGCGGTACACGCCGACGTTGTCGTTCATGGTCTGCTGCATGGTGTCGCGCAGGGTGTAGGCGCGGGTCTTGCCCTTGCTGGTGCGGATGCGCTCAAATTCGGCCTCGACCTCGCGCCCGGCGTCCTTGGGCAGGTCGATAAATTGCGCGGTCTTGACGAACTCGGCGATGTTCATGCCGCCGCGCCGCCCGAACACAATCAGGTCAACCAACGAGTTGGTTCCCAGCCGGTTCGCGCCGTGGACGCTGACGCAGGCGGTTTCACCAGCGGCGTACATGCCCGGCAGGACGGTGTTGTTCTCGTCGATGACGACTTCGGCGTCGATGTTGGTCGGGATGCCGCCCATCGCATAGTGCGCGGTCGGCTGAATGGGCATCGGCTCCTTGACGGGGTCAACGCCGAGGTAGGTGCGGCAGAAGTCGAGAATGTCCGGCAGCTTGCTCTCGACGTACTCGCGGTCGATGCGCTTCTTTTCGCCTGCTTCCGCCGCGTAACGATTGACCGTCTCTGGGCGGATGTCGAGGTAGACGTAGTTCTTGCCGCCGATGCCGTTGCCCTTCTGGATTTCGTTGTAGATGGCGCGGCTGACCACGTCACGGCTGGCGAGGTCCTTCACGCTGGGGGCGTACTTCTCCATGAAGCGCTCGCCGTGGCGGTTGACCAACACGCCGCCCTCACCGCGCACGCCCTCGGTGATGAGAATGCCCAGCTTGAAGATGCCGGTTGGGTGGAACTGAAAGAATTCCATGTCCTGCATCGGGATGCCCCGGCGGAAGACCGCCGCCGCGCCGTCGCCGGTCATGCTGTGGGCGTTGCTGGTCACCTGCCAGCAGCGGCCCCAGCCGCCCGACGCGAACAGGGTGGCCTTGCTGTGGAAAATATGCAGTTCGCCCGTCCCCAGCTCGACCGCCGCCACGCCAACGCACGCGCCTTGGTTCATCAGGGTATCGACGACATGGAACTCGTCGAAGAAGCGCACGTTGTTCTTGATGCACTGTTGGTACAACGTCTGCAAAATCATGTGGCCGGTGCGGTCGGCAGCGTGGCAGGCGCGGTAAGCAAGGCGCTTGCTGCCGAATTCTAGGGTATGGCCGCCGAAGCGCCGCTGCGAAATTTTGCCCTCGTCGGTGCGGTCGAATGGCAGACCCATGTGTTCCAGCTCAATCACCGCGTCCACCGCCTCTTCAGCGAGGACCTTGGCCGCGTTCTGGTCGGTCAACCAGTCGCCGCCTTTCACAGTGTCATAAGCGTGGAACAGCGGCGAGTCTGGGTTTTCTTCGTCGCCAATCTTGTTGCCCAGCGCCGCACCGATACCGCCCTGAGCCGCGCCGGTGTGCGAGCGGGTGGGGTAGAGCTTGCTGACGACGGCGACCTTCGCGCCGCCTTTGCTGGCGTAGAGCGCGGCCATTAGGCCAGCGCCGCCCGCGCCTACGATGATTGCGTCAAATTGGTGGTTTTTCATCCGTCGTTTTCCTTGTCTCTGATTACGATAAACCTTGTTAGAGGCCGAGCGCCTCTTGGCAGAACGCCGACAGCGGGCGTCCGATGTGTTCCTGACCTTCGCAGGCCAAGATGATGGCGTCACGGTCAAGCGACGACAGCAGCGCCGCTCCGCCGACCACCAGCAGCACTACGCCGCCAGCCAAGCACAGGTAGACAGCGGCGCGCTTAAGCAGCGGGCTGAAGGCGGTGTAGTCGGTCAGGACATAGCGCAGGCCGTTGAAGCCGTGGACGGTGACCAAGAACAGCAAACCGATGTCGTACAAGCGCCACACGGCGAGGCCGGTGGTCGCGCCTGACAGCGAGGTGTTCCAGCGTGCCAAGACGAACTCAACCGCCGTACCGCTGACGTTGACGAGGCCGTTGGTCCCGACGATGGGTGTCCCGGCGACGGTCAGGTTGAATACGCCCTGCACGAGGTGCATCATGGCGAGGTGGCCGAATACCAGCGGCACAATCAAGAAGCCGCTGACGCGCATGTAAGACCACCAGAAACGCTCTAGGCGACTGCCGGTGGCCTTGCCGCCCGACACGTCATCGTTGCCAGCAATCATGCCGACGATGCCCGACAGCAGCACCGCGCCGACCACCGCCGCCGCGATGCCGACCGCGAACGGGAGCTGCGCCCGCAGTACCATATCGAACGGCAGGATGAACGGGCTGTGGCTGTAGTGTTCCACCACGTCCGCCACCATGATGGCAAAGGTGGGGACGAGCGTCAGCGCCGTCAGGCCGAGCGCGATGTAGGCGGCGCGCTCTTGGTGCTTCCACAGCCGTGGGTTATAGTCGAAGATGGCTATTCGCAGACCGTTATAGGCGTGGAAAATCACGCAGGCAATCAGGCCGAACTCGCCAATGGTAAATAACGGAGACTGGTACGACGCAATCGCTTCCTCGTAGAGCGAAGGGTAGAACACCGCCCACGAGGTGTCGATGACGTGCAGCACAAGGAATAACACGACCCCAAGGCCGGTCACGCGGTGCAGCACCCAACTCCACTGGCCGATTGCGCCACGGTAGCGCAAGGTCTCGGTAAGGGTCATCACAAGGGAATTCAACGCGGTTTACCTTCCACTAAAATTTAATCGTAGCGCGGCGGGGAAGGATAAACGGTTTCCCCGTCTTTTTTTCCAAGCGGGATTATACCCCCCGCAGGAGTTAATCTCAACAACAAACCGTCTGATGGTCTGGTTAAAAAATTGTGTTTTGTTACACACATTACGGGTGGGGTGTGAATTCGGTGAGATTATCTCCAATGAGCGTGAGCGCGATACGGACCGCCAGAGGATAAAGCCTCCGGCTAGGCTTTTGAAGCCCCCTGATGCATTTTAATAAACTAATACGGAAATCCCATCAGCGGACAGGGCATGCCCTGTCCGTACAGC
>JALONW010000181.1 GCA_025454725.1 Anaerolineae bacterium | reverse complement strand
GGTATGCAATTTCAGCCCCGGCTCCCCTACCAACTCAACCAACCGGCGCTCAACCGCGGTGTGAATGTCCTCATCGCCCGCGCCGACCACGAATGCCCCGGCATCAAACTCGGCTTTGACCTTGCCCAACCCCGACACAATCTGGGCGACCTCGGCGTCGGTCAAGACGCCCGCCCGCCCCATCGCCCGCGCATAAGCCACACTCCCAGCGATGTCCTGCACGTACATCCGACGGTCAAAACCAAAGCTGTCGTTCAGCTTTCGAAGGTCATCGTCGGTCGGCTCGGAGAACACGCCTCCCCATAACGCCATGTCTACCCCTTTCGTAGAAAAAAAGTGATGAGATAAGAGTGATGAGGTTTGCGCTAGATACCATCATGATTCACTCACAACCCAAAACTCATCACCGCCTTGTCCTAGTCGCGCTTGAACTTGCTGTAATCCGGCTTGCGATAACGGCTCTGTCCGCCGCCGTCGATGCCCAACAGGGCTTCGACCTTCAGCGGCAGGCCGAACAGCGTGATAAAGCCCTCGGCGTCCTTCTGGTTGTACACATCTTCCTCGCCAAAGCTGGCATAGTCCTCACGGTACAGGCTGAAGTTGCTCTTGCGCCCGGCAACGATGACGTTACCCTTGAACAGCTTGAGCCGCACCACGCCTGATACCTGCTCCTGTGTCACGTTGATAAAAGCGTCCAGCGCCTCGCGAAGACGGGTGAACCACATCCCGTTATAGACCAACTCGGCGTACTTGACCGCCAAGAAGTCCTTGTAGTGCATGGTGTGCTTGTCGAGGCAAATGGATTCTAGCGCTTGGTGCGCCTTGAGGATGACCGTCCCCGCGGGCGTCTCGTACACACCGCGAGACTTCATACCGACCAACCGGTTTTCCACCATGTCGATGCGCCCGACGCCATGCTCACCGGCCAGCTTATTCAGGCGCTGGAACAGAGTCACCGCGTCCAGTTTTTCGCCATTCAAGCTGACCGGGTCGCCCTTCTCGAACCCAACCTCAACCACCGCCGGTTCATCAGGCGCTTTGTCCGGACTGACCGTGAGCTGGTACATTGAGTCTTCCGGCTCTTTCCACGGGTCTTCCAACGGGCCGCCCTCATGGCTGAGGTGGAAGATGTTCCGGTCGCGGCTGTAAATCGATTTCAGCGTCGCCGTGATGGGGATGTTAAATTCCTCCGCATAAGCGATGGCGTCCTCGCGCCCACGGATGTCCCACTCACGCCACGGGGCGACCACCTTCAGCTTGGGGTTGAGCGCCATCACTGTCAGCTCGAAGCGAACTTGGTCATTACCCTTGCCGGTCGCGCCGTGAGCCACCGCGTCCGCGCCCTCGATTTCAGCAATCTCGACCATATGCTTGGCAATCAGGGGGCGGGCAAACGACGTACCCAACAGATAATCGCGCTCATAGACCGCACCAGCCTTGAGCGTTGGGAACACAAACTCTGTCAGAAACTCCTCGCGCAGGTCGCGAATATAGAGTTTACTCGCGCCGCTGTTGAGTGCTTTTTCCTCTAGACCACTGAGTTCTTCTTCTTGGCCGAGGTCGGCACAGAAACACACCACCTCACAGTCGTACTTTTCCTTAATCCAGTGGACGGCCACCGACGTATCGAGACCGCCGCTGTAGGCCAGCACCACCTTGTTAATCCCGCTTTTCCCCATGATTGACTCTCCCTCCAACGCTGGATAGGTAAAAAAATGCCCCTCACCTAGGGGTAGGTTCGGGGCATCGGTTGACGGCTGCTGTGGGTCAGCTCACACGCGCAAAACGTCGGACACTCCGAAAATGTCGATTCGGCGGCCTCGGTTCAGTCCACGGGTGAAGAGATATTTCCACATAGCGCATAAGCATAGCGCGCCAAACCCGCTTGTCAAGCCAATGGACAGGTTTGGTCTCGCACCAGCACACTACTCCAGCGTTTCGACCGTGATGGTGTAAGTCACGTTGCTCTGATAGCCGCTGTCACGGACTTCCAAGCGCAAAACGCCGCCCTCATTGGCCTCATACACGAACGACACCCCGTATACGCCGCTGTAATTGACCGAAGTCGAGCCGTAGCTCTCGGTCCCTTGCAGTACCGTGAAATAGCCGCTGGTCAAAATGTCGGTGGTGGCGGTAATCAGGTAGCGCTCGCCGCCCTCAACCTCAAAACCGAAGATGTCGCGGTCGGTGCCGTCTGGCCCCAGCTTGATGATGGTCGGTTCAGCGCCGATCATCACAATCGGCGTATTGGTCAACGTGACCGTGCCGAGACCGCCGTCATCGTCACCTAACGGAGCAAACACGACCGTATAGACACCAGTCTCCGGCAGGGTAATCCGGTAGAGGGTCGGGTTGAGGCTGTCGAAGTCGTCGTTATAGGCAATCTGCGTGCCGTCCTTGTCAAATAAGGTCAGGGTCGTGTCCGCGTCCTGCGCGCCGACGCCCGTTACCGTCACGGTCTGACCAGCCTCACCGACGAAGAACAGGGTGACTTCGCCTTCCATCGGGACCTCGACCTGCACAGTCTCGCCAAAAACCAACTGTGGAGAGTCGGCGCTGGAAAACAGGGTATAGCTCCCAGTCGCGTTACCCGAAAACGACTTGACGGTCGCCTGAAACTCGCCCGTCGTGGGCGCAACAAACACTGCACGCGAATACAGCCCATCACCGCTGTCGTCATCCGAGACCAGCACATCACCCTCGGCGTCTTCGATTTGGAGGAACGGGTCAAAATCGTCCGAGACGAGGTCAAAGATAATCAACTGCTGCGCCCGCGCCGAGAAGGTATAGGTGTGGATGGCATTTTCAATCGACGCCTCGACCGTCTCCCCAATTTCAAGCTCACGCGGAGCATCCGCGCCACCTCGCTGTGCTGCAACCGGCAGCGCAGCCACCATCAAACATAGAACAAGCAACAACCGCTTCATGTTTCCCCCATTTGGGTATAGAAAAAGAGGTGGGAGCTGATGCCCACCTCTTTTCATTCTACGCGCTTTCCCGTTTAGGCAAGCGGTCATTCACCGCCGCAAAACCGTCGATTACTCGCTGACCGGGATGGTCGTAAAGTTAAGGTCTGTCACGGCTTGGACGAAGTTCAGCACCACCCAGCCCTGCCGACCATCGTACTCGACACGCAGCCACGAGCTGTCGCCATTGCGACCAATCACCTTGAGAGTTGTCCGAGCGGGGATGACCGCCAGCGACTCGAAACTGGTGGCAGGCCCGCTGCGGAAGTTCAGGCGCACTGAATTGCGGACCAGCACGTCATTCGGATTGACGCTAATCGGCGCGGTATCGACCACAGTGACCGTGTCCGCATCACTGACCGTCAGGAAAGCGCCGCTGGCCCACCCGCGCTGGCCGTTGACATCCAACTGAAACCACGTCGAATCGGCATTTCTGCCAACCACGCTGTAGACCTGATTGCGCGTGATTTTGGTGAGGATGACACCGTTGATGCTCGGTTCACTGCGGACGTTCAGCACAGCCGCGTTAACCGTCGCGGTCAACCCAGTGGGAACAGCGGGCGCAGGCGTCGGGGTCGGGGTCGGCGTCAGGCCGACGGTGCGGACATCCTGCCACCTCAGGCTAAGGTTGGCCGTGCCAGTAATCTCACGGTAGTCAATCTGGAGTTTGTGCGTGCCAGCCAGCGCGACTTCCGCAGTCAAGATATTGCCCGGCTGACGTTGAAGAAGACATCCGCGCCGAAACGCGCCGACCAGTTATCGTTCTGCACCGCTGGGTTGGGCGAACCGTTGCCCCAGTCGAAGTTAATCTCGCCGACCGTGGTCTGGAAGGCCGGGGGGTCGCCCAAGAAGAGATTGTTGTAGTACTGTACGCTCCATGTCGCCTGCGAGGTCTGCGCCTGCGCGACAATCAACGGGAAGGCCAACACCGCCAGCATAGTGACGATGGCGACACGCAAGAACGATGTCCTTTTCATGGGTACTGCTCCTTTGATGCTGCCAACGGACTCTACGGCTGTCCGGCGCTTACCCGACGTATTGACTGCCCTCACACGCTTGTTTAGCAGCCACCACACCGTTACAATACGCTCAGTGATATGTCCAAAACCCATCCCTGATGAAGCCAAGGTGACGACATGGCAGTGACCATCCAAGAAAAACGCGACCAGAAGGTCAAACCCCACCTCAGCCAGTATGCCCCAGTGTGGATTGTCGAGGAGAAGTTCCTCCCCTCCGATGAAGCGCTGCTGTTTGAGGTAGTCTTCCAGCACAGCCAATACGGCTGGGTCAAGCGCCGCTACCTCTACGACGGCTTCAACGACGTGCTGTACCACAAGGGGCAGGTTATGGCCTCCGATGAATTGGTGCTGTCGCTCGAAAGCCGCACCCCTTATATCATCCCGGACATCGCCGACATCCCCAACGCCTACGGCGGCTAAACCCCCTTCAAAAGACTATCGACAAAACAACAGGGCGCAGATTTGCGCCCTGTTGCGATTCTCATCTTTAGATGTTGCCTGTCCGGGTACGCTGACTGGTGCGCGCCTGAGTGAACACGTCCATGAGTTGGTCGGCGATACATCGCCAGTCATACTGTTGGGCGCGCTCATGCGCCGCCACCCCCATCGCGTCACGGCGGACGGGGTCGGCCAGCACGTCGCGGATGCGCTCGGCCAGCGCCACGGGGTCACGCACCGGGACCAGATAGCCGGTCTCGGCCTCACGCACGAGATAGGCAAGCCCGCCGACGTTCGAGGCAATCACCGGCGTCCCTGACGCCATCGCCTCCAGCGCCACCATCCCAAACGACTCGTAATCCGACGGCATCAACAACACTTCCGCCGCGCTGTAGTAATCGGGGAGCTGGGTGTGGTCTTTTGGCCCGACAAAATCGACCCAGCGCGCCACGTCCAATCGTTCCGCCAGCGCCGCCAAGCGTTTGCGCTCTGGGTTGCCCGGCTCACCGCCGACGATGGTAAAACGCACGCTCTTGAGGGTCTGCGGCGCGACCGAGGCAATCGCCGCCAGCGCCCGGATGACCGAATCGACCGCCTTCAGTGGCTCTAAGCGCCCTACGAACAACAGCATCCGCTCGCCCGGCTGCAATCCGACCGCCTGCCGTGCCGCCTCACGCGGGCGTGGGGTGAATTGTGCCGCATCAACGCCCGGCGGCACAATCGAGACCTTGCGCCGGTCGGTGCGGTACAGCCAGAGCAGTTGTGCGTACTCCGCCTGCGTGGCCGCAACCACCCGGTCAGCCCAGCGCACAATTCGCATTTCATCGACCACGCGCAAATCGACTCGTGGCGCGGGTTCGCTGGCAATCCGGTTCTTCATCGCCCCCAGCGTGTGGAACATCTGCACGGCGGGGATGCGCCACGCTTCACGCAGTTTCTCAGCCACCAACCCACTCAGCCAGTAATGGCTGTAAATCAGGTCATAGCCGGTGTCGTGCTGCATCGCAAACTTATAGATACCCTTCACGAAGACCGGGACATCGGCGCGCAGGTCGTTGGGGTCTTTGACGCCATACGTCCCCGCGTCGATATGCACGACACGCACATGCTCGCCGAGACTGGTGTCGATGTCCGGCTGGGTTGGAGCCTCGCGCCGGGTAAAAATATCGACACGAACCCCGCGCCGCCCCAATTCCCTCGCCAGTTCACGGACGTAGACGTTCATCCCGCCGGTCTTATAGCCGCCCAGCGCGGCCAGCGGGCTGGTATGGTAGCTAATCAGGGCAAGGGAATGGATAGGTTTGGTCACAGGGTGTTTTTCCTCAACTCACTTTCGCTTTGAGCATGTACAGGGGTTGGTCAACCCCGCCCATGCGGTACTTATATTCCTCGTTGCCGCGTAGAAAATCGAACAGCGCCAAACCGTTCTCCGCCGACCACCGAATCAAGTGGGACAGCAGGACGATTCCGGGGCTGTGCTGCCCCATCGCCGGATTCAGGCCAGAGTTGTAGACCATCACCCGCCCGTTGTAGATGAAATTAAGGTACGCAGCAATTGGCTGACCGGCATGGTCGAGGAAGGCCAGTTGCAGCCAGCCGTTTTCCATCATCGCAGGCATCACCGCGTTAAAGAACGCGACGTGCTGCGGGTTGGTCAGAAATTCGGCCTTGTCGTGGCTGCTCAGGCGCATCAGATGGGTAAAGGCGTCCAGTTGCGCCGCCAAATCATCGTCCTTGCTCACCACGCGCCACGTCAGGTCGTCATCAGCATGAGCAATTCGCAGTTTGCGGCGCAGTTCATGCCGCTGCTTCTTATCCAACCCTTCGAGGTAGCCATCCCAACCACCGCCCAGCGTAATCACTGGGCAGACCTCTTGGTCGGCGACCTCAGTCATACACCCACACGACTCCAGACATCGGCGCAGACTGTCCAGCGTCGGTGAATCGGCGCGCAGGTTGCACAGGTTAATCCGGTCGTAATCACCCGTCATGTCCTTCATCGCACCGGCAAAAGCGGCCATGACCGCGTCCCAATGGTCAGCGTCGGCAATCAAGTCCACATAATCCGTCACGTCCACACAGCCCACAGCACGCAGAACGCGCTCGACGGGGTCGGTCGTGTCGATGAACAGCGGCGCAATCCCAATCAGGCTGCCGTCATCAGAACGGGCGGCTATCAGGCGCAGTTCACCCGGCTGGTAGGCATTCCACCAGTGCCGCTGCCACTCCAGCGTCAGAAACACCGTGTCAGTCGGGCTGCGGCGCAGCAGACTGTTCCATTCCCCCGCCAGTGCCTCGAAACCGTCCGAGGACGCATACGTTTGAACCTTCACCTGCACACCTTCTTGGAGAATCATCGCCTAACCCAGCGTTGAACGCTCAATACAACCTCAATAAACACGGATAACGGACGCCGGTCCGCTATGTTTCCTTACTAGTTGGGCGAAAACGGGGTCGGGGTCTCGTCGTCCGACACATCCAGCATGGCCTGAAGCAGGACAATTTCACGCCGGTACATGGCGCGCAGCTCATCGAACATGGCCGCGAGGTCAGCCGCCTCTAACAAGGCTTGGCGCTGTGTGGTACTCACATCGTGCAGCAGCGCCGACGCGAGAAATGCCAGTGTCGCTGGGTCGGTCGGCAGATTGCGCGCCGAAGCTTGAATCCGGCCAGCGCGCTCCAAAATACCGAGGTAGCGCGAGACGCTGTTTGCCAGCCCGCGCACGCTGTTCTCTGGCAGCACCACCCCATCGCGCATCAGCGGGTCGTGTTCCACCACGCCGACGAGGTACGGCAGGTCATACTTGAAATCATGAACACGGAAGCGCTCGCGCCCGACCACAATGATGTTCATCCGGCCTTCGGGGAGCTGCTGCACCTGCGTGATATGCGCGGTCGTCCCGACGAGGTGCGGCTTGGCAGGCTTGGCGCTGCGTTCTTCTTCCGCCGCCCCCTGCTCTAACAAGACGACCCCGAACGGCTTATCATCGGCGATGCACTGCGAAATCATCGTCTTGTAGCGCTTCTCGAAAATGTGGAGCGCGATGGGTTGGTAGGGCATCAGGACAAGATTGAGAGGGAAAAGCGGTAGCTCAAACATAAGACCCAGCTTACAGCGGTAAGGTTGATATAAGGTGATTATAGAGCCGTCCCGCGCCTGTACACCCTTTTTATCTAGCGAATGCTCATTTAGGTCTCGTGTGGGACATCCAAAAAGCGCTGGATTTCGATTAAATAGCCGTTGGGATCGCGCAAAAAACAGTTATAGATGCGGTAGCGCTCATTGAGCGCGGGTGCTTTCTCGAACACCACGCCTTTGGCCGTCAGTGCCGCATACCACCCGTCTACATCCCCCGTCACCAGCGTAAAAATCACATTCGGCTGGCGCTCGACCGTCTGCACCTCAATCGTCCCCGTCCGGCACACCCCAACCAGCGCACCACCCGACACACGGTATATGCGGCAGCCGCCTTGGTCCAACCACAGCGGCAAACCGAGGATGTCGCCGTAAAAATGCGCCGACGCTTCGAGGTCATCGGTGTACAGGAACGTGATTTGGCTGTCGATTTTGGGCAAGTTCATCGTCTCGCGGCTCCGCTTCTCATCCAAAAGTTAGCAAAAGTGAGTAGAGTGGAACCCATCACGGGCTGCACCGCAAGGGACAACGCAACACCATGCACATCGTCGCATTTTCAATTAACCCGCTGTTCGCAGGCGCAGTGATGGGCGGCGCGCCCAAACACCTACAGAACATCGTCATCCATCTCGGCACACTCGGCCACACCGTTACGGTGTTATGCACCCGCGCCCCACAGTCCGACGGACAGTCGTTCCGCTGGCATCCCAACGTTGAGGTGCGCCCGCTTCTACCCTACCACATGCCGTTCCCTCAGCCCTACGCCATCAGCGCCCACGAGATGGCGCTCATCTTGCAAGACATGGGCGATGCGCTGGCGACCGCTGATCGCTTCTACATGCACGACGGCGAATTTCTGTTCCCGTTCGCCTACGCGCATGTCCCGACCGTCGTCAGCCTACGCGATAACGTCTACCCCGAAACGCTGCTCGGCGGCTACCTGTTCAGCGCCCATAAGATGATTCTCATCAGCGACTATTCGCGCCGGTTCGTACAGGCCACAATCGGGCGCTTTTTCCCAGACCTCGCTGACCGGGTTCAGGTCATCCCCAACGGGCTGGACTGGTCGCGTTTCAAACCTACCCCGGCAGGCGACATCTTGAAGTACATTCCGTTTGACCCGGCGCAGCACACCGTGGTCGTCCACCCCCACCGCCCAGAGGAATCCAAGGGGATTTTGCAGACCATCGCCGTCGCTGACCAGCTTGTCCACCGCTATGGACACGAAAACCTGCGCGTCCTCATCCCACGCTGGATGGAGACGCAAAACACACCGGATTTGCTCGACTTCTACCAGCGGATGCAGCACGCCATCACCTCACGTGGGCTGACCGACCACATCGTCTTCCACGAGTGGATTCCTCAGCCGTTGATGCCCGAATACTACAGCGTCGGCGCGGTGACGCTGGCCCTCGGCCACTTTGCCGAGTCGTTCGGCAACGCAGTCTACGAGTCATTGGGCTGTGGGACACCGACCGTCGCCGCCCGCATCACGACTCACCGGGAGCTGCTGCCCGACCACCTGCTGGATAAGGTCGATTTCGACGATGCAGACGAGGCCGCCCGACGCGCCGACGCCATTATCCGGGCCAAGCGCCGCACCTCGCCAGAGACACTGGCCTACCTGCAAGAACATTACGGCATTGAGCGCCAGCTCAACGCCTATGCCGAAGCCATTCTGTCCGCTGAGGTCGCGCCACCGCTGACCTATCGACACCCCACCCGCGATGCAGACACACCGCACATCCTCGCATCGTGGTGCTACCTTGCCCAGCGAGGCGTCTACCACGACTTCCGCGCCGACTACACCGACCTCGGCGCTTTAATGGCGCTCCTGCGCGACCAACCCACCGGCGTCAGCCAAACACAGGCTGTGAACTCAGGTGTCCCCGCCGAGGAATTCGAGCGCCGCTACCGTGAAGGATTCATCGTACCGGGTTAGACACCCGTCCACAATCAGACAACATGGGAGAGTCGTTGGTTGCCGCAGGTCTATAAACCGACCTATTATCGGTGCGCCAACCAACCACTAGGTATACACCGTCATGACGAAGACAAACACGCTGCCTACAACCACCCTCCCCCACCCGCCCCGCGCCCCCGGCTTACCGATTCTCGGTAATGCCCTCGCCTTCCGTGCCGCCAAAGGCATCCCGGTCGAGTTCATCCAAAAGACCCTGCGGACTTACGGCGACATCGTGCATATCACGGTTACAGGGCGCAATTTCTACCTCATCGGCCACCCCGACCTCGCCCACGAAATTTTCCTCAAACGGGTGAACGAGTTCCACAAGGCCGTTCGCATCTCCAAGCGACCGATTGCCCTCAGTCGGTTTCTCGGCCACGGTATCCTCATCGTAGACCATGACCAATGGAAACCACAGCACAAGCTCATCCAGCCACTGATGCACGCCAAACACATCGAGCGCTACGCCGACACCATGTCCAAGTTTGGCGAGCAGATGCTCTCACGCTGGCAGGATGGCGCGGTGCGCGATGTCCACGCCGACATGACCCAAGTCACCATGTGGATTATCGCTGAGACCATGTTCGGCATGAACATTGACCAAACACCCGACATGCAGCGCGAATCGGACACCGCGCAGCAAATTGCGGTCTATGATTTCATCGCGCCCATGCCCAAATGGCTGACCGGCCACCGTGACCGCGAGGCGCAGCGTGTCAACAACTTCTTGACCGGCCTCGTCCAGAAATTTATGGCCGAGCGCCGCGCACAGGGTCAGGTCGAACGCCACGACCTGCTCTCGCTGCTGATGGACACCCGTGATGAAGACGGCAACCCCATGCCTGACCGGTTCATCCGCGACAACATCCTGACGCTGTTTTTCGCCGGTCATGAGACCACGGCCAACACCCTGACGTGGGCATTTTATTACCTCGCGCAGAACCCGGTGGTCTTGGCGGCGCGTCACCGTGAGGTCGATACGGTGTTGGCAGGGCGCACGCCCACCCTCGCCGACCTGCCCAACCTGCCCTACACGCTGATGGTCATCAAAGAGACCATGCGCCTCCAGCCCATCGTCTCGGCGCTCCCTCGCGCCATCCTCAAGGACACCGAATTGGGCGGCTACCAGCTCAGTGGACAGAGTTTGGTCTTTACATCGCCCTACGTACTGCACCGTGACCCGCGCTGGTGGGATGAGCCTGAACAGTTTTCCCCAAGCCGCTTCTCACCTGAAAACGAAGCTAAAATCCACAAGTACGCCTATATGCCATTCGGTGCGGGGCCGCGTATCTGCATCGGCAACCATTTTGCCCTGATGGAAGCGCAAATTCTGCTGTCAATGATGGTCAGTCGCTACACCCTGCACCTCGAACCCGGTCAGATGGTCGAGGCGCAGCGCCAAATCACCACGTCGCCCAAAGGCGGCCTGTCGATGCGCCTAGCGCGCCGCTGACACCAAACAAAAGGGGCGCGATAAATATTTATCGCGCCCCTTTTGTTTTACTCGACTGTGAAAGTCTTGTCCGTGCCGTAATAGTCGCGCCAATGGGTGTTGTAGTGGGCGAACATCCGCTCAAGCCGGTCTTGCGCCAGCTCCGTCACTCCAAATTCAGCCATCAACGTGCGCAGTTGGTCGGCCTGTGCGGGCGCATCAGACTCGTCGGCGGCCATCACCTCGAACTCGGCGAGGTAGCCGTAGCCCGCGTTGCGGTCGATGCTGATGGTCACGTCGCCCAGCCGGTAAGCCTCGCGCTGGCGGGACCACTTGGCCTGAACGGTGTACCCCGCTGTGATGACCAGCGCGTCCAGCTCATCCAAAGTAAGGCCAACGGTTGGTGCTTCAAACTCCAACCGAGTGATACCGTTGGCGCTGGTGGTATCGTCCAGCGATGCCTTGACGATGAGCAGCACCGTCTCATTAAGCAGTCGCGTCCGCACCGACGCCCTGCGCGCCCGTGCTGCAATCTGGGTGAACAACTCAATATCCGGCGACAGCAGCGCGTCTTGCGCCGCCTCGACCAGCGCGGCCAGCGTCTCGCCGGTAAAGTAATGGTTAAGCTGTGCGCTGGTCTC
>JALONW010000180.1 GCA_025454725.1 Anaerolineae bacterium | reverse complement strand
CAAGACCTGCCCAATCTGCCCCGTCCCGATGACCCCAACCGTTCGCCCGTGCATGTCGAAGCCAATCAGGCCGTCCAGCGAGAAGTTCATCTCGCGGACGCGGTTGTGCGCCCGGTAAATCTTGCGGTTGAGCGACAGCATCATCGCCACGGTGTGTTCGGCCACCGCGTAAGGTGAATAGGCCGGGACGCGCACGACCATGATTCCCAGCTTCTCAGCGGTCACGAGGTCAACATTGTTGAAGCCTGCACAGCGCAGCGCCACCAATTTAATCCCCTGTGTGTGCAGGATGGACAGTACCTCTGACGTGAGCTGGTCGTTAACGAACACGCACACCGCCTCATGGCGGGCGGCCAGCGCCGCCGTCTCCCGCGAGAGGCGCGGCTCGAAGAAGGTGAACTGGTGGCCGTGGGCATGGGCGACGTTAGACGCCTCTAGGAAGGCGCGGTCATAAGATTTGGTGCTGAAGACGGCAATCCGCATGATGGGGTTTGCTCCGCTCGGTTTCGGTGATGGGGTCAAAACACCCCCTATTCTAGCCGAAAACCGGGCGGCGGTCAGCGGGCGGGCGCGTCTAAACGCTACGGCTGAGGGGGAATGGCTTGCCGCAGCTCCCAGATGTTGCCTTCGGGGTCGGCAAAGTAGGCCGTCCGCCAGCCCCAGTGTTGGCTGATGGGCGGTTTGATGAAGGCGACTCCCCGTTCGCTGAAGGTGGCGAATACCTCATCCACGTTGTCAACGTCGGCGCACAGCATCACCCGGCGGCTTACCCCAGTCAACTGACTCAGCACTTCTTCGTTGAGCATCTTCACGCCCGCCGACACATGGACGATGGCGAAATCTTGACCGGCCAAGCGCAGCGCGATTGAAACATCATCGCTGAACACAATCTCAAGGCCGAGGGTGTCGCGGTAAAATCGCATAGCGCGGTCTAAATCTTCGACGAACAAGACGACGGCGTTAACTTTTTCAATCATGAAACCCATCCTTGTGTTTAATTAGAAAATATATTCTATTTTGTGGCGTATGATTTGTCAAACACATGTCTCTGTATTGGGGGCTGAGGCGGCAGGTCATGGACTCGCCGCCTCAGCCATCCTTTCTTTACTCGGCGCTGGCAGGTGTCACGATTCGGAAGCCGATGTGGTGGTCTTTGTAGGTTGGGCGGTCTTCAAAATGTTGGTAGGCGGCTCGCGCAACAAGGGCGTTGCTGCCCCACCAGCCGCCTTTTTCGGCCTTGTGGGTGCCGGTTTCGGGGCCGGTGGGGTCGGTTACGGAATCGGGGTCGTAGCTTGACCGCACCCAATCGCTGACCCATTCCATCACGTTGCCCGCCATATCCATTGCGCCTACCCAGCTCACATCATCGGGGAAACTGCCGACCGGAGCGGTGTCGGTGCTGTCGATGATGTTGGCCTTTTCCGCGTCCCACGTGTTTCCCCACGGATAAATCAGCGACTCCGGCCCACGTGCGGCATATTCCCATTGGGCTTCGGTCGGCAGTGACCCGCCGCGCCATTTGGCATAAGCTTCGGCCTCATACCATGTCACACAGGCGCGGGGCGCGTCGGGGGCGTCATTGGAGTCACAGCGGCTGGGAAGAAACTGCACGCGCTGGTTTTCCAGCCACTTCAGACCGTCTTCCGACCAGTAATCGGGCGTGGTGTAGCCGCCCGCATCGACGAATGCTTGAAACGCCGCATTGGTGACCTCATATTGGTCAATCCAGTAGCCTCGGCTGATGCAGACCTCGTGCTGCGTTTGCTCGGTGGCTATGCGCGACCGCGGCCAGTCTGGAGCGTCTAGGCTTTCGGCATACTCTGCCTGTTGGTCACTCGTCCCCATCAGGAAACAGCCCGCTGGGATATAGACCTGTGAGATGCCAAAATCATCGACGCGCACATCACCCGCTTGGGGTTCCGACGGCGTGGGGGTGGGGTCTTGCGCCCCTGTAATGGATGTACTCATGATAAGCGCCGCCAAACCTAAGCCTAAACGGATAAAAAACATGATAGTTCCCCTATATAGGTCGCCAGACGGCGATTCTTAACAGGGTAACGCAGGGGTTGGGCTGAACGAAATAGAGCCTAAGTTAGGTTGATATGTGATTTCAGTTGGGGATGCGGGGCGGGCATGGCTGGGCGCAATGTCTAAGCCGCGCCCAGCCACGAAAAACAGTCAGCTTACTTGTCGCCGCCCTTCATGGGCTTCTTGGGCGCGTCGTCATCGTCGGACTTCTGCGCCAGCTTACCGAGGAAACCAGCCTTGCCGCCGTCGTCCTCATCGTCGTGCTTGCTGGGTTTCTCGGCAAAAGCGGCCTTGGCCTTGGACATCCCGTCGACCTTCTCGTCATCGTCGGCGTCCCGCTGGCTTTGCAGCGCGGCAGCCATGCCCTTTGCGCCGCCACTGGGTTTCTCATCGCCTTTATCGTCGTCTTTAGCGCCCAAAACAGACCTCATATGCGCCGCGACTGCATCGGCGGCGGCTTCTGCGGCGGCTTTGTCCTTGGCTTGGTTGAGGAACCCGGCCATCATGCCCGCTGCGCCCGCAATCCCCAGCGCGGCGGGGGTTGGGATGTCGGGCATCTCGCCTTCCCACACGCTGAGGTCGGGCGCGTGGCCGCCATCCTCTGGCAGTTGGAGGATATATTCGCCCGCCTGCGCCCGGCTGATGTAGTCTGCCCACGCCTTGTTATCGGCGCTGCCCTTGACCTCCAGCTTGACCTCTGGCGCGGGGTCGCCGTCGGCAAGGTCGAGGAACAGGACATCTTTGCCGCCGAACATGCCCTCGTTTTTGGCGCGCACCCCGCTGATGCTGCCCAGCGTGATGGCCCATTTGACGCTCTGGACGACCTTGCCGCCGAACATACCCAGCGTCTTACCTTTTTTCTCTTTCTGCTCAAAGACGAGGTGGGTGGCTGTCAGGTAAAGCACGCCGTCGGGGTCATCACCGCCGCGCCCCGTCTGAATCCACTCCGCCTCACACGCCACCAGCGGCGCACCGACCGATTTGTCGCCGCTGAATTCCGACCATTCTTCTTGTGACCAGCTTAATTGGCGGATGAAGCTGTCCAGCGCGTAGCGCGCATCGCTGGTGGGCTTGAGCGCCTCGTCAAGCTGCTCCTCAGCGAGCGAAAGGCGGCTGTCGATACCGCTGAGTGCTTCGACCGCTGGGTCGAGTGCGACGCGGTTTCCACCCAGCGCGCTGGTGATGATTGGGGTGGCCTGCGCCAGTTCAGCGGCGAGGCGCACGCTGGCCGTGGCGCTAATCTGGGCGAAATGGGTTTTGGCGTTGGCGAAGTGCTGGGCGGTTAGTGCATTCGCCAAACTGGTGAGGGGTATATTGTGGATATAACCCGCATCGGCCAGTTTTTCGCGAGCCGCACCCAGCACGCTGATTTGGCTCTCTAAAGAAGTCAGCGCCGACTGTTTGTGGCGGAGGTTGACTGCTTCAGTGATGCGCTTGTGGTCGGCCTTGAGCTGTTCGAGCTGGGCTTGGGGGTCGGGGGTGCTCATGGGGGTGTTTCTCCTGTGCCGGGGCTGAAAAAAAGAGTTTCAGCCCCAGCGTAGCACAGGTCGGGGATTGCGGCGCGCTAAGGCTTCACAAATTCCAGTGTTTCGGTGGTGGCCTGCGATACGTCGCTGTAGACGCCGCGCAGGGCCGGGTCAGTCTGTGCCAGCGCGAGCTGGTACATCGCCTCGCGGGTCATCTGTGTGAGTTCGGCGCGGGGGACGCGGGCGCGCCCGTTGGTCTTCAAGCGGAACGGCGGCCCAAAGTTGATGCGGATGGGCGTGTGTTTCCACTGTTTCACGTTCGATTTGAAGTGCTGCGCGCCCGCGATGGCGGTCGGCAGGATAATGGCGTCGGCTTTGGTTGCGAGATAGGCCAAACCCTCTTTGGCCTCAACCATGCCGTCGGGGTTGCGCGTGCCTTCTGGCGCAATCAATATCATCGCGCCGCTTTTGAGCAGTGCAATCGAGTTGAGCAGCGCCTCGCGGTCCACCTCGCCGCGCCGGATGGCGTATGCGCCGTACCACCACAGGAACGGGGCAAAGTACCACTTCTCGAAGTTCTCGGACTTGCTCATCGGCACGACATAGCGCCCGCGCACGGCGGCCATGCTCAGGCCGGGGTCAATGCCAGCGATATGGTTCATCATCAGGATGGTCGGCCCCGTGCGCGGGACGTTCTCTTGCCCGGTGACGGTAAACTGCGTCAGGGTGTGGATGACGGCGCGCATGATGCCCATGAAGATGGCACGCCGCCAGCCCAACGACGGCTGGCGGTTAATGTAGGCTTGTACCTCGGCGGGGACGGTTAACGGGTTGTCGGTCATAGTGCGCGTTTAACCCTCACCATCCAACCGCTTGGCGCGGGACTCGTCAGCGACCTGTGCTTTGTAGGCGACCAACGCCGCCAACAGGTTATCATCATGGGTGGCGAGGATTTGCACCGCCAGCAGACCGGCATTCTTGCCCGCGCCGATGGCAACGGTTGCCACCGGGACGCCTGACGGCATCTGGACGATGGACAGCAGCGAGTCGAGGCCGTTCAGCGCCTTGCTCTGCACCGGCACGCCAATCACCGGGAGCGGCGAGAAGGCCGCCAGCATCCCCGGCAGGTGCGCCGCGCCGCCCGCGCCCGCGATGATGACCTTCAGACCGCGCGTGTGGGCGGTCTGACCGTAATCAGCCATATCAGCAGGGGTGCGGTGCGCCGAGACTACCCGCGCCTCGTAGGGGACGCCGAACGACCGGCAGACCTCGGCGGCGGGCTGGAGCGTCGGCCAATCGCTGTCGCTGCCCATCACAATGCCAACCAACGGTCGGCTCATCGCAGCTCGTCCGCGTCGTCTTCAGCAAATGCGGTGGTGTCATCGCTGACCGTGGTCTCGTTCCCCGCGAGGAAGTCCGGTTCGGTAGGCGCTTCAATGACTGGCGCGGTCTCCACGACAGGCGCTGTGGTCATTTCTTGGGTCGAGGTCGTACTTTCTTTGCTGACCATCGAAATCTTGCCGTCGATGAACGCGCCTTCCTCGGTGCTGAGGGCGGTGGCGGTGATGTCGCCCCACACGCGTCCCGTCCGCAGGATTTGGACCTTCTTGCCAGTCACGTTGCCGCGTACCGCCCCAGCAATGCTGATATTCTTGGCAGTCAAGTCGGCGCTGATTTTGGCGGTCTCGCCGACCAGCGCGTTTCCGTCGATGTCGATGTGGCCGGTAAACGTACCGTCGATGCGGACGTTGGCATGGCTGGAAAACGTCCCCTCAAAGGTGGAGTTTGCGCCCAGCACGGTCTCAAACCCGACGGGCTGCGCGGCGGGCGGGATAGAGGGTTCACGGACTGGGGGTGGCGCGGGCTGCGGCGGGACGGGGCGCTCGGCAGGTGTCGGGGCAGGGGCGGGTGTCGGGTCGGTAGGGGGCTGGCGTCGGAACAGTGACATGGGAAGTGTCCTCCTGATAGGTCGCTGGGTCGGGACAACATTCGTTGGGCATGAAAAACTCAACACCCACCATTTTACACCCATAGGTTTTTGGTATAATAGGCGCTATACCCCATTGGAGAGGTCGCATAGTGGACTAGTGCGCTCGCCTGGAACGCGAGTATGGGGCAACCCATCGCGGGTTCGAATCCCGCTCTCTCCGCAAGTGTTGACGAGTAGCGCCGTCAAAAAAACAATCCCTCGGCTTCATTAATCAGCCGAGGGATTGTTTTTTGTTTCGTGGCTATGGGATGATTCTGCACGTCACATCATCATCTTTGGGCGGATGTTATGTGGAGAAGCTAAGCATAGAGCTAAAAGAAGCAACAAGGTTCATCGTGTTCACGTAGTTAAGTTAAGTAATGTGTCCTACACAAGGAGATGTTTCACATGCGTCGTTTTGTAGTCCTTCTCATCATTTCGATGATGGGTTTGACCGTCGTACAAGCTCAGGAAGAAGTTACGCTCGTACCATTTGAGAGTCCGTTGGGTTTCAACGGAGTTATCCCCGAAGGGTGGGCAGAAGTGGGTTCCGGCTCTTTTGTCCGTAGAGCCAGCGCGGCTGACCTAACGACCCTCCTCGTTCAGGCTGCACCGATGTCTGCGGCAGAGTTGGGTGAGCTGCTTGTAGGGCAGCTTGGCCTAGGTACGCTGCCCGAACCTTCAGAGGGTATCGAAACCGAGGCACTGAGCTGGACGGTATATGATGCCGAGAATATCGAAAGTCCGGCGGGAACATTGTCTGTCGCCATCGCGGTGGCAGATGGTGAGCAGGGCTATGTCGTCGTGCTGCTGACTGCGCCAGACGAGTTTGTCGTGCTGCGAGAGTCGGTCTTCGTCCCCGTGGTAGAGGCGGTTACGCCTGTCACAGCATCGGTAGAGGGTGTCGAACCAGCCGACTCTGATATGGCAGACACCTATCAAGACCCGGAAAATCTATATTCTGTGCCGGTGCCAACCAATTGGAGCGCGACGGAAGAAGATGGCTACGCCTTGCTCAGCGACCCGGAAGGCCTGCTCAACATTTACATTCTGACAGTCGAATCGGATGACCCGGTACAGGTGATTGATGATTCTGTGCGCCAAATCTTCCCCGAATTTGACCTTGTATTGGAAGATGCCAGCACCCAAGAGCCTCCCCCAGCGCCGGGTGTGGAGCGTAATGTCATCGTGACCTACGATGGCGGCGAAGAGGCCACGGTGTTATATCAGGGTTTCGCCCAAGTCGTTGATGGACGAACCTATCTTGTGCTGTTCACCGGTGAAATCGCCTCTGCTGTCCGCCGTCAGTCGCAGATTAATGTGATTGCGACTGGTTTTACCATCAACGCCATCGAGCAGGTCGATTTGAGTGGTATCGCCCCCGCACAGGTTGATGAGGCAATCATCACCGAACTAGAGAATTTCATCAATGAGGCGCTGCCCGTTTCTGAAGTGCCCGGTCTAGCGATTGCGATTGTCCAAGACGGCGAAGTGGTGTACGAGCAGGGCTTTGGTCTGCTGGAAATGGGCGGTCAAGAACCCGTCACGCCAGATACGCTGTTTATGATTGGCAGCACCACCAAGACCTTCACCACGCTGTACTTGGCGCAGTTGGTTGACGCCGGTGTGATTACTTGGGACACCCCTGTGGTCGAAGTTTTCCCGGATTTCTCCCTCGCTGACCCAGAAATCACCCAAGAAATCACTGTGGAGAACTTGGTCTGTGCATGCTCTGGCGTACCACGGCGTGACCTAGAACTGGTTTTCAACGCCAACGAATTGACCGCAGAGGATGTGATTGCCTCGTTGGCGGACTATCAACTGTTCACTGACTTTGGCGAAGCTTTCCAGTACAGCAACCAACTGGTCGCGATGGGCGGCTACGCCGGGGCATTTGCCAACGGTGCGAGCGTGGATAACGTCTACGAGCAGTATGTGAGCGATATCGAAACGCTGACCCTCACCCCCTTAGGCATGGGTAGCACCACCTTTGACTTTGCCGAGGTTGAGAATCGCGAGAATGTGGCGACCCCACATGGCTTCAATCTCGATTTCGAGTTCTACCCATTGGGGCTGGAAACTGAGTCGTTTGTGACTCCTATCGCACCGCGGATCGTCTCAGAAGCGGCGCTGCGTGAAACGTGGGAGCCGCAGATCAGTGTGTCGGCAGAGATGAGCTATGGGCTTGGCTGGTTTGTGGATGAGTACAAAGGTCAGCCCCTGCTGCAACACGGCGGCAACACCTTCGGCTTTACCAGTGACTTTGCCTTCTTAACAGAAGCCAATCTTGGCATCGTCGTACTGACAAATGCCCGCTCATCCAACATACTGAACGAGGCTATCCGTACGCGCCTGTTTGAACTCGTCTTCGATCAGGAAGCTGATTCGGTGATCGGTTTTGAATTCGCTATGGAACAAGGTGAACAATCGATTGCCGAGACGACCTATACGGCTGATTTTGATGTGACAGTGCTTGAGGATTACGTTGGCACCTTTACCAATCCCCAGCTTGGCACGTTGACGATCAGCATTGAAGATGGCGTGGTCACGGTGGATGCCGGCGAGTTTGTGACAGAGCTGCGCGCCAGCCTGAATGACGATGGCGACATTGAGGATTACGTTCTCTATGGCGCGCCAATACCGGGTGTACCGCTGGAATTCTCGATGGGCGAAGGTGACATCCCACAGATTGCCATCGATATTGTCACCGACCAGTACGTGTTTAC
>JALONW010000179.1 GCA_025454725.1 Anaerolineae bacterium | reverse complement strand
GTCACACCGATTTCGTACAGCCGCGCCAAGTCCGCCGAAGCCGATTGGCACATCGACGAGCTGCGCGCCACCCCCGACGGCCTGACCCATTTCGAGGCGGTCAGCTTGGCGAATAACGCCCGCGTCGCGTTTACGCTGCGCGTGCCGGGCGAACACAACGCACTCAACGCGCTGGCGGCGGCGCTGGCGGCGGCACAGGTCGGCGTCCCGCTGGCCGACTCCGCGGCGGCGCTGGCGACCTTTGAAAGTACCGGACGGCGCTTCGAGGTGCGCGGCGAGCGTGGCGGCGTCTTGGTCGTTGATGACTACGGCCACCACCCGTCGGCCATCAAAGTGACGTTAGAGGCGGCCAAGATGCGCTACCCCGACCGCGCCATCTGGGCGGTCTGGCAGCCGCACACCTTCAGCCGCACGCAAGCGCTGTTGGACGATTATGCCCGCTGTTTCGGCGCGGCGGACGGCGTGGCGGTGATGGACATTTACGCCTCGCGTGAGCAGGCCGTCCCCGGCGGTATCACCGCGCAGGCCGCCGTGGATGCTATTTCGGCGCATCACCGCAACGTCCAGCACACCGGCAATATCGAACAGACCATCGCGGCACTGCGCGAAACAGTGACCGCCCCGGCGGTAGTGGTCGTGTTCAGCGCGGGCGACGCCCCCGCCGTCAGCACGGGGTTACTGCAGCCATGACCAACCCCTTTGAAGGCCTCCTCTTGGGTGACACCCTGCAACCCAACGCCCCGGTCGGGCGCTACACAGCGGCGCGTTTGGGCGGCGCGGCGGACTGGCTGTACGTCGCCCGCCACGACGAGGACGAACTCATGAAGGTGATTCGGGCGGCGTGGGCGGCAGATTTGCCCGTCCGGGTCATCGGGGGCGGCGCGAACATCTTGGTGGCCGATTCCGGCGTGCGCGGCCTGTTGGTCGTCAACCGGGTGGTCGGGCTGGACGCGCTGCCCGATGGCGTGACGCTCTCGGTCGCGGCGGGGACCTCGCTCACCCAGCTCTGTCGACGCTGCCAAGCGCTGGGGCTGGCCGGTTTCGAGTGGGCGGTGGCCGTGCCGGGGACGGTCGGCGGCGCGGTAGTCAACAACGCGGGCGCGCACGGGGGCGACACCGCCGCCAGTGTGGTCGAGGTGCGCGTTTTAGAGGCGGATGGGGTCGTGACCTACGCCCACGCCGACCTCGACTACGCCTACCGCCATTCCGCGCTGAAATCGCGCCCCGACCGGCGATTCGTCGTCCTCAGCGCGCTGATGCGCTTCGCGCCCGGCGACCCCGCCGAGATTCAGGAGCGCATGGATGAATACAACGCGCACCGCAAGCGCACCCAGCCGGGCGGCGCGAGCTTGGGGAGCGTATTCAAGAACCCTCCGGGCGATTTCGCCGGTCGGCTGATTGAGGCGGCGGGTTTGAAGGGCCTACGCGTCGGGTCGGCAATGGTCTCGGACAAGCACGCCAATTTTATCGTCAACGACGACGCCAGCGGCTCGGCGAACGATTATTACCGGTTGGTGCGGCAGGTGCAGGCCGCCGTCCTCGCCCACAGCGGCGTTAGTTTAGAGACCGAGATTGAGTTCATCGGGGAGTTTGGCGAACCTCACCCCCAATCTAATCCGGGCGATAATCTTCGATAAATTTGACCACCTGACCGACCACCCCCGCATACGGGTTGTCCGACGCGATGACCGGCGGCTGACCGTCCAAGATGGCGAGCAGCGCGTCAGCGAACACGACCTCGATGGTGTAGTCCGCGCCTTTTTCAACCCACTGCGCCCGCTGGTTGACCAAGATACCGCGCCATTCATTGCGTTTTTCGCGCACACTCGTCATCACGGCCACGGTGTTCCCGGCCAACCCCTTCACCGTGTTTTCTGGCAGGGTATTGGGTGCTTGCGGTTCTGGCGCGGGCGCACCCTCCGACGGCATCGCCGCCAAGCGCGCCAAAATGTCCTCGACCACTTCGGCGGGCAAACCCTGCCCGACGAGCGCCTCGCGCAGGGCGTCCGCGCCGATTTGGTCGTAAACCGGCTTGAGCTGGCGCAGCGCGTCATCGAGGGAGGGCTGGGGGGCGGGTTCTCCCGTGAGCGCTTGATACTCACGCATGATATTACGAGTTACTGGATGATCTTTATAAGCTGGTATCGTATTTACAATCGCTAACCATTTCTGGAAATGGATTTTGGATTGTTCGATGTCGCCGCTGTAGCGGTACATCCGACCCATATTGACATAGGTATTCATCAAGCCAACAGAATCGCCAATGGCCTCGTAGATGGGCAGCGTCCGCCCATAGAAGCCGCGTGCGGCGGCCAAATCATCCTCGCGCAGCGCCAAGTCGCCAAGCGCCTTCAGCGTATTGGCCTGTCCCAGCCGATCGCCAATACCCTCGAAGATGGGCAGCGCCCGCCCATAGAACCCGCGTGCGCCCGCCAAATCAGCCTCGCGCACCGCCAAGTCGCCAAGCGCCAGAAGCGTATTGGCCTGTCCCAGCCGCTCGCCAATGGCCTCGTATAGGGGCAGCGCCCGCCCATAGAACCCGCGTGCGCCCGCCAAATCAGCCTCGCGCACCGCCAAGTCGCCCAGCGCCAGAAGCGTATTGGCCTGTCCCAGCCGATCGCCAATGGCCTCGTAGAGGGGCAGCGCCCGCCCATAGAACCCGCGTGCGCCCGCCAAATCATCCTCGCGCACCGCCAAGTTGCCCAGCGACCGAAGCGTATTGGCCTGTCCCCGTTGATAATCAATGCGTTCGGCGGCAGGCAGCGCGGCTTCCAGCAGTGGGCGGTAAGCCGTGGTCTGATAGGTTCGGTAATAATTGTCCAAACGGATGGTCAGCAAATTGCAGGCGCGCTCCGGCTCATGCGTGAACCCCCACATCAGCGCCTCACGCAGGTTTTCGAGGTCTGGCGTGATGCTCATGAGGTAGTCTGGGTCAGTGACATCCCGCCCCTCGGTGTGGAAATGCTCATAAAACGCAAAGTGGCGGCGTTGGGCGTCGTCCAGTTCCCCGGCGTCAAGCAGGGCGCGGGCGTAGGCGCACAGCACGCGGTGTTGGCTGTAGCGGCCTGTGTCAGGGTTGTGGTCTAGCAGGCAGGCGTCACACAGCGCCTCGGCTTGTAAATCAGCGCTGGCCGCACTTTCGCCCCACAGCCCGGCGAGGCCGTCCAGCGGGAAGGTGCTGTCTACCGCGAAAACCCCCAACTGCCGGTATTGTTTCTGCTGCTCCGGGGTCAGCGCGTCGTAACTCAACGCCAGTGATTTTGACAGGTTCAGGTTTTTGTCTTGGGGGTGGACGGTCAGATGCAGGAAGGGGTGTGCCGTGTTTTTCAGCCCTTCGAGGATGGTTTGGGCGTAGGACGCGCCTTTTTTCTTCAGGCGTGCCGCCGCCAGCACCACTGCAAGGGTATGCCCATTCAGTTCTTGGCTGATTTGCAAGTAGATGGGTTGCTCACCGCCGCCAACCCGCGCCGCAATCAGCCTCGCGCCTTCTTCGGGAGTCAATACGTCCAGCCGCACATCCAACCCCTTTATGTTGGCCGCTAAGGTCGCGCTGCGGGTGGTGATGAGCAGCCGACAGCCGGTATTGGCCACTGGCAGATGTTCAACCAACTCGTGTTCCCAAACGTCGTCAAGGATGATGAGCGCTTTTTTGCCTTTGAGAATCTGCGAGAGCGCCAGCCAGCCGTCACGCTCGGTTTTATAGTTGTCGGGGCTGTCTTTATAGACCGTCACGCCAACAGCCGATTGGAGCTGGGTCGGAACGGCTTTTTGGCCGACCTTCACCCAGATAACCCCATCGGTGAAGCGGCGTCGAACGGCACAGTCCCGCCCGATAGCGGTCGCTAGGGTCGATTTTCCTACCCCGCCCGGCCCATAGACTGAGGTCGCTGTCTGGACGGCAGCGCTCACCACCGTTGCTTGAATCTCGTCTTGCAATAAAGAATCACGGGCGGTGTTATAAGGCGCATCACGGGTGATAAAACCTTCCGGTAGAACATCGACCCCATAGGTCTCACCGATGGGCGCGTCCTCGTGCAGGCGGTCGGCGAGGTCGGGGAGCGACTCGTTTTCGTCCCGCGACGGGCGGCAGTCAATCGCGTTCACGCCGCTGAACCCCTTCACGTCGCTGGGGATAATCTCGTACTCCCCGGCGCGCAGAATCACCGTGATCGGCTTGCACAGGCTGAGGGCGAAGCGCCATTCGGCGCGCACATAGTCCGACGCCACCGCACCCGGCCCAATCACCAGCACGAATCGGTCACACGGTCGGATGGCGTCCTCGATTTCTTTGGTGAACACCTCACCGCGTGACGGGAGCGAGACGCGGTCCCACCACACGTCGAATCCGGCGGCCTCCAAAAATCGGTACAGCCGCCGCATGAACGATTTTGAGGCGTCGTCGTAGTCGGGGTCGTCATCGGCGCGGGCGTAACTCAGGAACACGCAGGTTTGGGTCATCAGGCGTCACCGGGGATTTTCTGCGCGGACAGCCTGCCGAGTATAGCGGGAATGGCGCGCCCGGCCAAAAATAGCGCCCGCGTGGGGTCAGACGCTCCAAAATAGGGGCAGGGCGCACTCTAACATGCCGCGTGCCGATTCGGGTACAATGGCAGTCATGGACAGCCTTTTTTTGCCCTTCTTAACCCCAATCAAACGAGGCGTTTGACCCCCATGAATATCTTGATTATCGGCGGAACCCGGCAGGTCGGCCATTATCTGACCGAGCGCCTGCTGGCGTCCGGCCACCGCGTCACCCTGCTCAACCGGGGCATCACCAAAGACTCGCTGCCCGACCACCTGCCCCGCCTGAACTGCGACCGCACCGACCCCATCCAGCTCAAGCGGGCGCTGTCGGGCCGCACCTTCGATGTGGTGGTCGATAACGTGCTGTTCCGCCGTCCAGAGGCCGAGTCCATCACCGCGCTGCTGGACGGGCGTGTCGGCCACTACATCGCGCTGTCGTCCGGTCAGGTCTACCTCGTGCGTGAGGGGGTCAGCCGCCCATTCCGCGAGGAAGACTACGCTGGCCCAACCCTCCCACCGCCCGCGCTGGCGACCTATGACTATGAAGAATGGCTGTATGGGATGGATAAGCGCGCCTGCGAGGACGTGCTGAGTGAGGCGCACGCCGCCAAAAATTTCCCTGCCACCGTCCTGCGCCTGCCGATGGTTCACAGCGCCCGCGACCAGTTTTTGAGGCTGTACAGCTATGTCCTGCGCCTGCGCGACGGCGGCCCCATCCTCGTCCCCGACCAGCCCAACCACCCCATCCGTCACATCTACGCGCTGGACGTGGTGAAGGCGATTACCAGCCTCATCGAGACCGGTAAAGGCAAAGGTAGCGCCTACAACGTCAGTCAAGACGAGACCCTACCCATCAGCGGATTCCTCGCCAAGCTGGGCGAGGCGGTCGGCGTCGAGCCGCGCATCGTCACCGTCCCGCGTGAGCGTCTGGTGTCGGACGGCTTTTTGCCGGACTGCTCCCCGTTCAGCGATGTGTGGATGTCGGAATTGGACAACACGCGCTCCAAGACCGAGCTGGGCATGGCCTATACCCCCATGTCACAGTACCTCAGCCAGATTGTCGAGGAGCTGACGGCGCTCAAACCGACCGCGCCCGCAGGCTACCGCCGCCGCAACGGGGAGCGTACCCTCGCAGCGCAGTTGGGCGGAGAGTAGAGGCGCAGCGCGCTGCGCCCTCGGCTGACACGTAAATCTAGCTTCTCAGCGCTATCTTTTGTTTTTGCAGGCCAATTGCGCCTAAAATGGGGTATCCGACATCGGACAGTCCACGCATAGCAAGTTTAAGAGGTCAATACCACCATGCAGCGCTGGGAATATATGACGCTGGTCTCGCAGACCAACTACGGCTCCATCAAGTACCACATCAACGGGGAGCTGAACACACAGCTCAAGAATGTGGCGCTCCCCACCGTGCTGAATCAGTGCGGCGCTCAGGGCTGGGAGATGATTAGCACGCGCCCGGTCAGCCAAAACGAATTTATGTACATCTTTAAGCGCCCGGTACGCCCGGCTGGCCTGACCCAACTCGGCGGGCAGCCCGCGCAAGGCAATAACAACAATCCCCCCGGTGGAAAGTAACCCTTAGATGACCCCCTCGATGAAAACCATGTCGTTCGATTTCGCCTCGCGCCGGTCGATGGTCTTGGCGCAGGGCGGGATGGTGGCCGCCAATAATCCGCTGGCGGCGCAGGCCGGCCTTGACGTGCTGCGGCGCGGTGGCAACGCGGCAGACGCCGCTGTCGCCACGGCTGCCGTCCTCAACGTGACCGACCCAGCCTCGACCGGCATCGGCGGCGACGTGTTCGCGCTGTACTACGACGCCAAGACCCGCACGGTCACGGCGCTCAATGGGAGCGGGCGCGCCCCGGCGGGCCTATCGATTGAACACCTCGCCGCGCAGGGCATCACCGGCGCAATCCCCGACCGCAGCGTCCACGCCATGACCGTCCCCGGCGCGGCGCGGGCGTGGGAAGACCTGCTCAAGCGCCACGGCCGTATGGGCTTAGATGACGTGCTGCGCGACGCGATTAAATATGCCCGCGACGGCTACCCCGTCCATCCCGTATTTGGTCAAATGTGGGCGTCGGAACGCATCCAGAAATTTTTGGCCGCCAGCCCCAACACCGAGGATTACCTCCCCGGCGGCAATGGCGCGAACGTCGGACAACTGGTCAAGCTGCCCGGCCTCGCCCGCACCTTCCAAGCGGTGGCCGACGGCGGCGCGGACGCCTTTTACCACGGCGACATCGCGGACGCCATCGTCAGCACGGCGCAGGGTTTGGGCGGGACCATCACCCATGACGACCTCAAGGCGCACCATTCGACGTGGGATACACCCATCAGCACGACCTACCGGGGCGTCACCGTCCACGAATGCCCGCCCAACGGTCAGGGTTTGGCCGCGCTGATTGCCATGAACATCGCGGAGGGTTTTGACCTCGGCAGCATGGCATGGGACGACCCCGCCCGCCTGCACCTAATGGTCGAAGCCATGCGACTGGCCTTCGCTGACGCCCGCCAGTTCATCGCTGACCCAGCGTTTGGCGACATTCCGCTGGCAGGCTTGCTCGATAAAGGCTACGCCGCCCAGCGCCGAGCGATGGTCTCGCCCGACGCAGCCATGCAGCCGCCCAGCTACGGCGCGCCGTTCGGCGGCAGCAACACCGTCTACCTCTGCACGGCGGACGGCGAAGGGAACGCCTGCTCGTTCATCAACAGCCTGTACATGGGCTTCGGGACGGGCATCGTCGCCAAGGGGACGGGCGTGTTCCTCCAAAACCGAGGCGCAAACTTTGTCCTCGATTCAGCGCACCCTAACGCGCTGTTGGGCGGCAAGCGCCCCTACCACACCATCATCCCCGGCCTCGCCACACAAGGCGATGAGCTGTTCGGGCCGTTCGGTGTGATGGGTGGCTTTATGCAGCCGCAAGGACATTTTCAGGTCATCAGCGGCATGATTGACGACCTGCTCAACCCGCAGGAGGCGCTCAACCGCCCGCGCTGGTGCCTGACCGAAGGGACGGCTGACAGCGTACTAGCCTTAGAGGACGGTATCCCGGTCGAGACGATGGCGCGGCTGGAGGCGCTCGGCCACAGCATCCGCCGGGTGGGTGGGACGGAGCGCCTGCTGTT
>JALONW010000178.1 GCA_025454725.1 Anaerolineae bacterium | reverse complement strand
TGGATGGGGATAACACATACCCCAACCCACTCATTCGCCCCGCTAACGGGGGGCAGGCGGGCAAAACTACTGAGCAAGAGGGAAGTGATGAGTTGCGAGTGATGAGTGATGAGAAATAACACCACACCGCGACCTATACGACCCGTTTTACCGTTCCCTTTGCCAGCGGTAGGAACATAGATTGATGAAGAAAGTTGAGTCTAAGTTACGAGGCGTCCGCCTCATCACTCATCACTCATCACTCATCACTCCATCCCGATTTGGGGGTGAATTCTGCGCCGTGGATGCCGTGCCCCGCTCCCAGCCGATGGCGGCGACTCTCTGGTGGTGGCTCCATGCTGCGCGCAGACTGTCCCCCGCAGCGCTGTTGTCGATATTCGACTTACCGCCCATTATCTGCGCGGGCGCGGCGCGGCGTCAAGCCCCACGGGCTGGGTGTTAAATTTTGGCGGTGGTCTCAATCGCCTAACCCATGTATGCTTGAAGTCTATGATGTGATTCATCCGGGATGACCTTCCCATCCCCCATCTGCGCCACGCTTATCGGCGTCTGCGCCACCCTATAAAAAACCCTTTTGCGAACATCGGTCATCACCTCTCAGCCCCTCAACAACGGGGGGATTGTGGCGCGCCTGCTTGACCGCTCACCCAATGTCTCCTAAACTGTGATGGTGATGGGACATCCTGACCCACTAAGACCCCTAGAAAACCCATAACGTCCCACGAGGATACCCCTGCATGTCTTTACTCACCTTCCATGACATCGGCCAGAACTTTGCTGGCTATAACGTATTCGCCGGCCTCGCCGGGCGCATCGAAGCCGACAGCCGGATTGGGCTGGTCGGTCCCAACGGCGTCGGCAAGTCCAGCCTGCTGCACATCCTCGCCGGGCTGGAAAACCCCACCGACGGCACCGTCAATCGGATGAACGGCCTGACGATGGGCTACCTGCGGCAGGAAGCCATCGAGGCGTTCGGCAACGCCGAGACCATCCTCATCGACGAGATGATGGGCGTGTTTGCGCCGCTGTATGCGATGGAAAAACGCCTGCGCGAGCTGGAAGAATTGATGGTCACCGGCGAACAGGCCATCTACGACGAGTACGGCGAACTGCTGGAAGCCTACGAGACCGGCGGCGGCTATGACTATGACGTGCGCGTCGAGCAGACCCTCGCTGGGCTGGGCTTCAAGCCAGAACATTATGACCTGCCGCTAAACCGTCTCAGCGGCGGCCAAAAGACCCGCGCGTTGCTCGCCAAGCTGATGTTGGAGCGCCCGCGCCTGCTCGTCCTCGACGAACCGACCAACCACCTCGACTTACAGGCCATTTTGTGGCTGGAAAGCACCCTCAGCCGGTGGGAGGGCGCGCTGCTAATTGTCAGCCACGACCGCGCCTTCCTCGACCGCACGGTCAACACCATTTGGGCGCTGTCGAAGGTCGGGATTATCCCGTATCGCGGCAACTACAGCGCCTATGTCAAGCAGCGCCAGCACAGCACCGAGTACGCCGAGAAGGTGTACGAGTCCGAGATGGCGCGCATGAACGGCGAACTCGACTACATCAAGAAGTTCATCACCCACAGCAAGCTGCACACCCAAGCGGTCGGTCGTCTGCGCCGCCTGAGCCGCGACCTGTTCGCCATTCAGCAGTTGGGTTTGATGGAATACTACAAGTGCAACTCGTGGAGCGAGACCGGCGTCGGCGGCATCCGCCCAATGACGGTGGCCGAGGCCGAGTCGGCTCTGAAAACCGTCCCCAAGCCGAACGCCAAGACCCCCAAGCTGCACCTCAAGCTCAGTTCTGGCACACGCAGCGGCGATTATGTGCTGCGCGCTCGTGACCTGAAGATTGGCTACACCGGCCACCCGCTGTTCGAGGTCGAACAACTCACATTGATGCGCGGCGAAGTCGCAGCGCTGGTCGGGCCGAACGGCGCGGGCAAGACCACCCTGCTCAAGACGCTGCTGGGCGAAATCGACGCGCTGGGTGGGTCTGCCCAGCTTGGCGCGAACGTCAAAGTCGGCTACTTCGCGCAGGCGCACGAGATGTTCGACCATGACCTGCCGGTGCTGGACTCGCTGATTGCGGCGGCCACCGCTGCGGGGCGTCAGATGGGCATCGCCGAGGCGCGAAAGACGCTGGCGCTCTATCAGTTCCGCGGCGACGACGTATTCAAGACCGTCGGCGCACTCAGCGGTGGTGAGCGTGGGCGTTTGGCGCTGGCGGCGCTGGCGCTGCACGGCGCAAACCTGCTGCTGCTGGACGAGCCGACCAACCACCTCGACATCCTCGCCCAAGAGGCGCTGGAACAGGTCTTGGCCGACTTTGAGGGGACCATTCTGCTGGTCAGCCACGACCGCTACCTCGTCGAGCGCCTTGCCACCCACATCTGGCGCGTCGAGGGCGGGCAGGTGTCCATCAGCGAACACGAGCCGACCCTCGTGTTGGAAGAGGCGAGCTAAGGCGTGCCAGACCGCTGATTATTGGTCAGCAGTCGGCAGCAAAAACAGCGTGTCGCGGCGGACGATGGCGCTCATCCAGCGGTTGAAGCCCATCGCGTAGCGCCCCAAATCATCCGCTGTCTCGATGGAGACTCGGATACTGATGCGGGCGGCATACAGCCCAGTTGCTTCATCGCTGACTGCTTCAATCACCAGCTCACCCGACTCATCGAGCATCTCGCGCAGCGGCGCGCCCGTCACGGATGACACCACCCCGTCGGGCGCGAGCCGCTCGGTCAGCGCGATGACAGCGCCCTCGGCTTCTTCGGCGCTGGCGTAAGTCAGGAGAATTTCGCTGTATTCGTAGGTGTCATCGGCGGTGTAGGCGACGGCGACGATACCATAAGACGGCAGCGCTGGGAGCGCTTCGATCTGTTCCGGCGTTATATCGGGTGATGCGATGCTCAAGCTTAGAGGGTCCATGAGGACAACCGCACCAACCGTCGGGCGGCTGTAGAGCAAATTGGCGATGGCCTGCACCACGTCATCCTCGGCCAGCGAGGGGACATCACCTGCCTGAGCCGACTGCATCGCGGTTAGCTGATCGAAATTGGGGCTGCTCAGGATCAGTGATCCGCTGGCAGCCAAGGGATGGCTCTGCCCCAGCGCGCCGCCAAACGGGTTGGCGGGGTTGCGGTTGTCGAAATTCATCTGTGCCCCCGATTCACAGCCTTCTGCGCCGCACAACAATATCAAACCGGCCTCGTCGCTGGCTTCAACCGTATAGCCGCGCCCCTCGTGCGCCGCCACAATGGTGTCGAGGTTAAACGTCCCGCCGATGATTGCGCCCATGTCCGGCGGTTGCGCGAACTCCAGCGCGTAGTCGATCTCAAAGAAATCAAAACCCGTCAGCGCGGGCATCTCACCCAACACAGCAAAATAGGCCGCCAGCGACGTGACGCCCGTTGTGGACAGGCTGTTGAACACAGCACTAAGCGCCTCGTTGTCCATGTCCGCATACGCGCCTGCCGGTTCGACCCCACGCAGCGCGTAGCTGGCGCGGTAGTCAGCAAAGGTGGCGATGATCGGGCTGGTGCGGACTTCTGGCGTATCCGGCACGACGGACAGCGCCATCAGCAGCGGCGGGAGTGTTTCCGATTCAGGCGTGGTGGTCGGGTCATCCTGCGCGACGGCGGGAACCAGCATCAGCGCGGCCAGCAGCAGTGCTAGCAGCGGGGATAGGCGTTGATAGACCATATTTTTTTACCTCCGTGGTTCAGACAGAAAAAAGGGGGACATGTGCGCCCCACACGTCCCCCACGATATAACGGATTGCGTTGTTTGGGAAATATCGCGCCCTAGCCGTTGCCGCGCATCCGGGGATCGAGCGCGTCGCGCAGGCCGTCGCCCAAAAAGTTGAAGGCGAACATCACCAAGAACAGCGCGATGGCCGGGAAAATGGCTTGGTTGGGGTAGCTGGCGAGCTGCTGCGCGCCGTCACTGATCATGCCGCCCCAGCTTGGCGTCGGCGGGTTGACGCCGAGACCGATGAAGCTGAGGAATGCCTCGGTGCTGATGTAGCGCGGGATGGCGAGGGTTTCGGCCACGATAATCGGTCCGAGGATGTTGGGCAGGACATGGCGCAGCATGATACCAAAATCTTTAACACCCATCGCTTTGGCCGCCACGACGTATTCTTGTTCACGAATGCTCAGGACCTGCCCACGGGTCAGGCGCGCCATGCCGGTCCAGTTGGTGACGCCGATGCCGACGAAGATGAAGAACAGGCCGCCCGTGCTGCGGTCAAAGGCGCTGATGCCGTAGGCGAACGTCCCTTCCTCAAGTCCGCCGGTACTTGGCCTGAAGAAGGCCATCAGCAGGATGATAAATAAGAGGGTTGGGAAGGCATACACCACATCGGTGATCCGCATGATGACGTTATCGACCCAACCGCCGAAGTACCCGGCCAGCAGCCCCAGCGTCACGCCGATGGACAGCGCCACCAGCGGGCCAATGATCGCGACCATCAGCGAGATGCGTGCGCCGTACACGATGCGACTGAACAGGTCGCGCCCGATGCGATCCGCGCCCAGCGGGTAGTCCTCATTGATTTTGATGTAGCCGCGTTCCTGCCCCACCGGGATCATGCTGGGGAAGACCTGTGTCACCCATGTCGGGGCGGTGTTGGCTGAACCGAGCGTACCTTTGTCAAACGGGTAAGGTGCGATGTAATCGGCAAACAACGCGAGGAATGCAAACACCAGTAGGACAATCAGGCCGATGACAGCCAAGACGTTGCGGCGCAGGCGCTTGAGCGACGCCCGCCATAGGCTCTCGCCATGTCGGCGCTCATCAAGGCGGATGATCTGGCGGTCGGAGGTGTTATTGGTGGTGGTCGCCATGTTTTGGGAACCTCTGGGCTAATCGTAGCGGATGCGCGGGTCGAGCAGCGCGTAGGTCAGGTCTACCAGCAGGTTGCCGATGACCACGAAGGTGGCGTACAGCATGACCGTCCCCATAATCAGCGGGTAATCGCGGTTGCCGATGCTGGCGACGAATGACCGACCGAGGCCGGGGATACCGAAAATGGTCTCGACGACAAATGTCCCGGTCAGCAGCGCAGCGGCCAGTGGCCCGATGACCGTGACCACAGGGATCATCGAATTTTTCAGCGCGTGCCAGCCGATTACCACGCGCTCCGGCAAACCTTTGCTGCGGGCGGTGCGGATGTAATCCTCGCGCAGCACTTGGAGCAGGCTAGCACGGGTCAAGCGCGCAATCAGCGCGGACTCGATGAAGCCGAGGGCGAAGGCGGGCAAAATCACATATTCGATGCCGCCCCAGCCGTTGGGGGGCAGCACCTTGAGGTTGACGGCAAAAATATATTTGAGCAAAGGGGCAGAAATAATCGAAGGTACGCTAACACCAGTCACGGCAATCGCCATGCTGCTGTAGTCCCAAAAGGTGTTCTGGCGCAGCGCGGCAAGCGTCCCAACGGGGATACCGATCACCAGCGCGACGAGAATGGCGGCGAAGCCAAGCTGGACCGAGATGGGCAGGCTGTCCTCGATAATCGAGGTCACGGTGCGGTTGGGCGAATTCAGCGACGGCCCGAAGTTCATCCAGCGGAAGGCCGTTCCCTCGCCGAAGATGGGGGTCTCGATGTTAATCAGGTAATGTTCGCTCTGCGACTGCCGCCAGTCAGTGGGAGTCACACGCGGCACGACAAGGCCGCCCATGTAGTCGAAATACTGCTGGATGAGTGGAGCGTCGAGGTTATAGCGCGCCTCAAGGTTGCGGCGGACGGCCTCTGGGATGCCGCGCTCGGTGTTGAATGGGCCACCGGGGACGAGCCGCATCAACAAGAAGGTGACGACCGAGATGGCGAACAGCGCCACGAACATCCACAGGATGCGCCGAACGATGTACTGTCCCATAAGCGGAGTCCTTCAAAAAAACACGCTGGTCGGGAAAAAAAGGGGGTTAATGGATGCCCCCCACCGTTGGAGGGTGGGGGGCGAAGAGTTTAGCGATTCGGCTGGTCTTACTGGCCGACGATGTCCCACTTCTCGTAGTATTCACGCGAAATGGTGCTGTAGGTGCGCTCGACGGCGGGTGCGGTGATGTCATCGGTGACATAGTAGTAGACTGGGGCAATCGACGCAGCGGTGTTGGTCAGGATGGCGTCGGCCTGTGCGTACAGCGCGGCACGCTCTGCCGTGTCACTGCTTGCACCAGCTGCCTCAACCAGCGAGTCGTACTCCGCGTTGTTGAAGCCGTTGTCGGGGTCAACCGAGCTGTGGAACACGTCGTAGTACCAGTTGTTGGCGTCGGGGTAGTCGAAGCACCAAGCAGCACGGTAGATGTCGGCATCGCGGCGCGACTCGAGGTAGACACCAAACTCCTGCGAGGCAATCGTAACGTTGACACCGAGGTACTCGGCCCACATGGCTTGGACAGCTTCGGCCAATCCTTGGTGCAGCGAGCTGTTGCTGATGAGCAGCGTCACATTGATGTCGGCAGCAGTCGTGCCGGTCTCAGCAAGGTATTCGTCAAGTTGCGCCTTGGCATATTCGGGGTTGAAGGTCACGAGCTGGTCGGGGTAGTTCTCTTGCAGCGGCGCGGCCTGCACCGACGGCAGGGCAAACATATAGGCGGGCAGTTCACCGGCCAGCGTTACGTTGTCAACAAGTGCCTGACGGTCAACTGAAGCGCTAAAAGCGCGCACGACGCGGGCATCGTCAAACGGCGCTTGGCGGACGTTGAAGCCGTAGTAGTAGGTGCAGGAACCCGTTGTAGAGTTATACTGGGCGACCAGCGCCGGGTCGGCGAGGATGCGCGGGATAGCCGAGGGCGGGACTTCGCTGACCTGAAGCGATCCAGCCTCAAAGGCGGCGAACTGCGGGTCGAGGTCGAGGAACTGGAAGACCACCTCATCAAGATTGGCGGAAGGGATGGTGGCCGTACCAGCCCAGAACGGGTTCTTGATCAGGGTCAGGTCTTGGCCGTGGTTCCATGACTTGACGGCGAAGGGCCCATAGGTGGCGATGTTCTCCGGCTCAATCCAGATATCACCCACCTCGTCGATCAGCCAGCCGGGCGTAGCGGTCGTGATCCACATGGCGAAGACCGAGGCAATCGCCGGTGAGTCCTTGGTGACTTGGACTTCGAGCGTGTTGTCATCGACCACGGTGATGCCCAGCGCATCGATGGCGGCCTGACGATCGGCCTCGAAGGTCTCTGCGGCGGCGTCAAGACTGTTCAGCTCTGCGCCACCCACCACCCATGGGGCCAGCACGTAGCCGTAGTCCGAGGCGACCAGCGGGTCGAGCGTGCGGGCCATGGTATAAGCGAAGTCGCCAGCTGTGACGACGCGCGGGTTGCCCTCAGCGTCCAGCACCTGCTCCACAGCGTCGGTCTCTGGGTTGTACTTCACCCAGTACACGTCGTCCAGCAGGTCAAAAGTGTAGGTCAAACCGTCTTCCGAAACCGTGACGGTGGCCATGCCTTCTTCTGGCACTGCGGTGACTTCATTCAGGCGGTAGAGTTCGGGGAAAATCTGCGAGATGACCTGCACGGACGGCACATCCGCGGCAGTTGAGGGGTCAAGGGTCGGGATGTCATCCGCCCCCATCTGACGGCCTGTATACAGGATTTTCTTTTCTTGCGCGGAACCGACCCCCAACGTCAGCATTAACGATGCCAACGCCATGAGGGCAACT
>JALONW010000177.1 GCA_025454725.1 Anaerolineae bacterium | reverse complement strand
CAAGACCTTGCTGAGTTGGGCAGGGTCGCCGTCGAAGTCAAAGTGATAATCGCGGTAGTACAGCACGTCGGTCTCGAAGTTGGTGACGGCGGCCACCACCCGGTTTTCCATCAGCTTGAGTCCGATGGCGTAACCGGCTTCTGGGTTCAGCCGCAGTTGGGTGCGCGGGCGTCCCCCAGTCTGCTCGTCGTCGTCTTGTTCTAAGAGCCAGCCCTGTTGCAGCAGCTCGGCGACAATCTGCGAGACCGCCCCGACGCTCAACCCCGACTCGTCTGTGAGCTGACGCCGTGCCACGCGCCGCCCGCGCCGAATGATGTTCAGCAGCAGACTGCGGTTCATGGCCTTGATCAGGTCTTGGTTGGCGGGCGGATGTGCGCTCATCAAACACTTTTATCATTGAATGAATTAACTTATGCCAAATGTAACGCGGTTGGTTTGGGTTGTCAAGAGATTGGTGGCTGGGGGAGTAGGATGAATCAAAGACAATCGAAACCCAACGAGGCGAACAACACAAGGTTTATCAGAAAAAACGACGCAGTTTTTGTGTCGTTTGCATCGTTGGTATCAACGGGTCGGCAAGCCGACCCCTACAGTACGCATCATCGCTGCGGATGTGATTTCCGCCCACGCTGGATGATAGTGTAGGGGCGTGCTCGCCGATCCGCCTAGCCCCTACAAGCGCGCCCGCCTGATTAATTTTCAGACAACTTCTCAATCATTATCACCATATAACGTTATGATTTTATCCTCGTAAATATTGATTATGGTTTCAACGTAGTCTTTGCCTACGAAATACAGATAATGATCGTAACGGCCCCAAAATTGACCATCGTCAGAGATTAAAAGGTCGATATGTTCGTGATATATAGCACCTACAGAAACCAGATGTTTAACACCAAGTTTAATTTCATCATCTTCGTAATCGTCGCATCTGGTTATCATCAGAAGTCTTTCATACGATAATCTCGATGGATAAGGATCAAAATGGAATCGTCGAGGCTTTGGTGAGGAACCACGCAACCCACCAAATTTTTCGAGAAAATCTCGCGCATGCTCGTGAATGGGACATCCTATGTCCTCATATAATTTTTCATATTGAGACGTGTCATGTTTATAGTTTTCATGCCATCCAAACGGACGCAAGATTTGCTTTACACTTTCTGGTATATCAGACATTTTGTCCTCTGCCCATCGCCTAAAAAGAAAGTGTCAAAGGTACCGACCATCAGATTGTACATGGGTTGAGCGCGGGCAGCGTACATATGCGCGCAATCTCCGCATAATTTTTCAGATCGCGTTACATAACTTGACAGTTATATAACCAATGTAGTATATTTATATCATGATCACAATCTTCGAAGTTTTGGCAGACCCAACACGCCGACAAATCCTCAATCTACTGCTGGAGCGCCCGCGCCTTGTGGGTGAGCTAACCGAACGGCTGAACATCAGCCAGCCGGGTATCTCTAAGCATCTGCGTATCCTGCGCGAGGCCAAACTCGTACAGGTGCGTCAGGACGCACAGCGCCGCTGGTACGAGCTTCGCCCCGACCCGTTGAAAGAGGTTCAGGGTTGGCTAGAACCCTATCGCCAACTGATGGAGGAGCGCTTCGACCGGCTGGAAACCTATCTGAATGAGATAAAAGGGGAGGAATCCAACGACTCGGAACCCTAACCTCGTTATGCTGCTGCGCTTGATGCGCCTTTAACCTCTGACATTCAAAAAAAGGGATGGAAATCAACATGAGCAAAGTTATTTTCAACATGACGGTATCGCTGGATGGGTTTGTGGCGGGTCTGAATGATGGCCCAGAAAATGGTCTAGGCGACGGGGGAGACGCGCTCTTTAATTGGTATTTCTCTGGCGATGTCGATGTCCCCATCGCGGGTGGCGGTATGGTACTTAAGGTGTCTGCGCCAAGCGCCAAAATCCTGAACGACTCATTTCAGTCCTATGGGGCAGGGGTGTGGGGACGCCGTACCTTTGACTTTACCCATGCGTGGGGCGGCCATCCCCCCGGCAGCCCGGCGTTCATCGTCACGCACAACGTCCCAGAGGAATGGGTATATGATGGCTCACCGTTCACCTTTGTGACCGATGGAGTGGAGAGTGCCATTCGTCAAGCCAAGCAGGCAGCAGGCGACAAAAATGTTGTCCTCTGCACGGCCAGCATCTTGCAGCAAGCGCTCAATCTCGGCCTCGTGGATGAAATCTACATTGATGTCGCGCCGTTTTTGTTGGGGAAGGGGGTGCGGCTGTTTGACCACCTCAACATCGCTCCAACCCAGCTTGAAAACATCCTCGCGGTCAACACGCCCAACGTGACCCACCTCGGTTATCGGGTGGTCAAATAGGTCTCGGCCAGTTCTCGCCACTCTAACCCTCTTTCTGAACCCGGAAAGGGGGTTTTGTATTCTGTCAATGTCAATCCTCATCAACGCCTTGACAAACCTTTCATGATGCGTTAATTTTGTTTTGAGAGCGCTCTCAAAGGCGCTTTTGGGATGATAAGTGGATAATTTCTTGTTGTTTAGGACGGTTTTGGCGTGGCTAAACTGACGTTGGACGAAATTGGGCGCTTGGCGGGGGTCTCCCGCGCCACGGTGTCACGGGTCGTCAACAACTACCCCCACATCCGGCCTGAAATCCGTGAACGGGTGCAGAAGGTCATCGCCGAACACGGGTTTTACCCCAACGCGGTAGCACGTTCACTGGCGCTGAACGCCACCCACATTATCGGGCTGTTTGTGCCCAACGTGGTGCGCTTCATCTTCGCCGACCCGTACCTGTCCGCTCTCATCCCCGAAATTTCGCGGGCGTGCAACGCGCATGATTACACTCCGGCGCTGTTCTTGTTCCACTCTCAGGACGACGAACAGAAGCAGTTCCAGCGCATTTTGCATGCCAGCATGGTCGATGGCCTAATCGTCACCGCTGACCGACGCGACAAGGAGTTTATGCCACAGCTCATCGACCGGCGGCTGCCGTTCGTGCTGCTGGGGCGTCCGTCCAAGTTCAGCGACCGCATCAGCTACGTCGACTCCGACAACCGGGGTGGGGCATACATGGCAACCCAGCACCTGCTCAAACTCGGCCACCGCCGAATCGCCATTATCACCAACTCGCTCAACACCGCCGCCGATGACCGCACGGAAGGTTATCGTCAGGCGCTGACCGAGGCGGGGCTGACGTTCCAACCGGAACTGTTGGCCGAAGGCGATTTTACCGAGCTGAGTGGGTTTGCGGCCATGCAGCGTCTCATCCCACACCGTCCCGATGCGGTATTCGTCGTCTCGGACACCATGTCCGTGGGGGCGTTACGCGCCCTCAACAACGCGGGCATCAACGTCCCGCGTGACATGGCGCTGGTCTCGTTCGACGACCTGCCGGTCGCGGCCACCACCACGCCAGCCCTGACCACCGTCCGCCAGCCGTTGGGTAACGGCGCGCTGGCCGTGGCGACCCTGCTGGACATCATCAAAAGCGGTGATAAGGCTCCGCGCCACATCATCGCCCCCACCGAGTTGATTGTTCGCGCCAGCTGCGGCGCGGTTCAGTCTGGTTTAACCTAACGCACTCGCGTCTAGAGGAAGGCAGTCGCTTACTGAAGAAATTCCCGATTAAACCACCTTGAGAGCGCTTACAAAATTTTTTGACCGGCTTTGAGAGCGCTTTCAATCGCACGCCAAACGACCTATTTGCGCTAAACCTGTTCTTTGTAGGAGACAACCTGATGCGTAAGACCGCAGTCCGTACCGTTTTATTGGCGCTGGTGATGACGCTGGTTTTCAGCCTCACCGCTGCGCAGGAGCGCGTCCAAATCCGTTGGTATGTCGGCCTCGGCGCTGGCACCGACGCCCCGACCATTGCGGCGCAAGAAGCCGTGGTCGCCGACTTCAACGCCTCGCAGGACGAAATCGAACTCGTCCTCGAAATCGTCGATAACGCCCAAGCTTATGACGTGCTGAACACCCAGATTGCCGCTGGCAACGCGCCCGACATCGTTGGGCCGATGGGCATCCGTGGCCGCGCTTCGTTCCCCGGCGCTTGGCTCGACCTCGCCCCCCTGATTGAATCAACCGGCTATGACCTGAGCGACTTCTCGCCGGAACTGGTCGCCGCTTACAACATCGAGGGCGAAGGCCAGCTCGGTATCCCGTTCGCCGTGTTCCCGTACTTCTTGGCTTACAATGTCGAGCTGTTCGAGGAAGCTGGTCTGCCGCTGCCCCCCACTGAGTACGGTCAGCCGTATGTGGACGCCGACGGCAACGAGCGCCCGTGGGACCTTGAGACCATCCGTGAAATCGGTATGTACCTGACCGTGGACGCCAATGGCAACGATGCCACCTCGCCCGACTTTGACCCTGACAGCATCGTCCAGTGGGGCTTCGGCGTCGGTTACACCGACGTGCGTGGTCGTGCCAGCCTGTTCGGCGGCGGTAACTTCGCCGATGCTGACGGCAACGCCATCATCCCCGACAACTGGCGCATCGCTGAGAATTGGTACCACGACGCGATGTGGACCGACTACTTCCACCCGAACGGCGCGTACAACGGCAGCGACCTGCTGGCCGGCGGCAACTACTTGGGCAGCGGCAACGTCGCCATGATGCCCGTCCACACGTGGTACCTCGGCTGGGGTACGGCTGACCTCGCTGCGGCGTGGGACCTCGCGCCCGTCCCGGCCTACGACGGCGTGACCACCGCCAAGCTCCACTCGGACACCTTCGGTATTTTGGCCTCGACCGAGAACCCGGAAGCCGCCTTCACCGTCTTGAGCTATCTGCTGGGCGAGAAGGCCAGCGAGCTGACCACCGTCTACGGCGGTATGCCCGCCCGTCTCAGCCTGCAAGAGAGCTTCTTCGAGACCTTCACCACCAAGCTGGCGACCGACTACCCGAACACCGATTGGGCTTCGCTCAACTGGGACGTGGTGACGGCTGCGCTGGCGTACCCGGATGTCCCCAACCACGAGGAAGGGATGCCCAGCTTCTTAGAGGCCAGCGCCCGCTATGTCGAGTACGGCCAGCGCGTGGACAACAACGCTGACGCGGACGTGGACGCTGAACTCGACCTGCTGCAAGCTGACCTACAGGCCATCTTCGACGCTGCCCGTTAAACCGACCTGTGTTTGAGGCTGTGGGGGAGGGGCGCTGTCCGTCCCCCACACCACCGACCGGCGTAGGGCTGTGTCATATAGAGGATAGAGAAGATGGACGCGCTGAGTGAGATTCGCAATGTCAGGAGTGAGCCGCGTGTCGGCTTGCGTGAGTGGTTCAAGCTGTCGCCAGCGCGTCAGCGTGAGGCACGGTGGGGGCTGTTGTTCATCAGCCCGTGGCTGATTGGGTTTTTGCTGTTTTACCTTGTCCCGATGATTGCGTCGTTCATCTTCTCGCTGATGGATTTCACGCTGTCTGCGCCGGAGGATGCCCGCTTCAACGGCCTCGACAACTGGCGGCGGATGCTGTTCGAGGACCCCAATACGTGGCAGAGCCTCGGCGTGACGCTCAAGTTTGCGCTGGTCTCGCTGCCGATTGGCATGGGCAGCGCCTTCTTGCTGGCCGTGCTGCTCAACTCGAAATTTTTGGTCGGGCGCAGTTTCTTCCGCACCCTCTTCTACGCGCCCTCGCTGATTCCCGGCATCGCATCCATCCTGATTTGGGCGCAGGTGTTGAACAACAGCACCGGGTGGGTCAACCGTTTCATTGAGCTGTTCGGCATTACGGCCATCGGCCCGTCGGGGCTGCGCTGGTTGGACGACCCTAACCTGATTTATATCGCCTACACCTTTATTGGGCTGTGGGGCATCGGCAACGCCATGTTGATTAACCTCGCGGGGTTGCAGGGCGTCCCAACCGAGCTGTACGAGGCCGCCGAAATCGACGGGGCGGGCTGGTGGAGCCGCTTGCGCCGCATCACCATCCCGATGGTCAGCCCGGTGATTTTTTATAACCTGATTTTGAGCGTCGTCGGCCTGCTGCAATATTTCATCACCCCGTTTGTGCTGAATCAGGGCAACGGCTACCCTGAAGGCGCGACCCGTTTCTACATGATTAACTTCTATAAGCAGGCGTTCAACTTCCAGAACATGGGTTACGGCGCGGCGCTGGCGTGGTTGATGTTCATCATCGCGCTGGTCATCACGATTGCCCTGTTCATCAGTGGGCGCTACTGGGTGTACTACGCAGGGGAGCAGAAATAACATGGCCGCACTGACGACCGACTTACACATCGCCAAGCAGCGCCGCCGCCTGCTGAATCAAGCCGCCATCACCTTTTTGGCGCTGTTCCTGCTGTCTGTTTTCCTGATGCCGCTGGGCTACGGGCTGGTTACGTCGCTCAAGAGTCAGTCGCAGGCGTCGGACGCCAGAGCGCCGATTCTGCCGACGGCGGTGGTCACGTACACCTACGAGGGCGAGACTTACGACGTGTTCGAGGTCCCCTATGAAGGTGGCGTGGGCAAATGGGCGCTCATCCGCCGGGGCCGCGCCAACAGCGACTTTATCGACACCGAGAACCCCGAAGCTGGGTTGATTACGTGGGAAGGCAACTGGCGGGCACTCAATCAGGTGCGCGAGCCGTCCGTCGAGTGGAGCAACTACCCCCGCGCATGGGAGCAGATTAACTTCCCGCGCCTGTTGGGGAATACGCTGATGTACGCCGGGATTACTCTGGCCGGGACGCTGGTGGCGTCGTCGATGGTGGCTTACGGGTTTGCACGCTTCCGCTTCCCGTTCAAGAACCTGCTGTTCATCATCTTGGTTTCGACCATCATCCTGCCGCCGCAGGCCACGCTGATTCCGACCTATGCCTTCTTCGTCACCACGCTCGGCTGGGGCGGGACGTGGCTGCCACTGATTGTCCCGCAGATGTTCGGCAACGCTTACAACGTCTTCCTGCTGCGCCAGTATTTCATGACTATCCCGCGTGAGATTGAAGAAGCTGCCACGGTGGACGGGGCAGGGCCATTCCGTATTTTCATCTCGGTGATTCTGCCGCAGGCTGCGCCCGCGCTGACCGCTGTCGCGCTGTTCCACTTCTTCTTTGCGTGGAATGACTTCTTCGGTCCGCTGATTTATCTAGCAGGCAACCGCAGCGCCAATCCCATCACGGTCGGTTTGACCGAGTTCAACGGCCTGTATAATACAGAGCCACAGCTCATCCTCGCTGCGTCGGTCATTTCGATGGTGCTGCCGCTGGCAATTTTCTTCATGGCGCAGCGCGTGTTTATCCAAGGTATCGTCGTGACGGGCGTGGATAAGTAAACCCCGTCGGCTTTTCATCCCAAAGGAATCCCTATGCAAGCCCAAACCCCTGTCACCGCTAATCACCGGGCGGCGGTTGATGTCCTGATGCAGCAAATGTCGCTGGCCGAGAAAATCGGCCAGATGACCCAAGTCGAGAAGAACAGCATCACGCCAGAAGAGGTCTCGACCTACTTTATCGGCTCAGTCCTCAGCGGCGGCGGCGGCACCCCGCCCGAAAACACCGTCGAGGGCTGGGCAGCGATGGTCAAGTCGTTCCAAGACGCCGCGCTCGCCACCCGCCTTCGCATCCCGCTGGTGTACGGGGTGGATGCCGTCCACGGCCACAACAATCTCAAGGGCGCGGTGATGTTCCCGCACAACGTCGGCCTCGGCGCGGCAGATGACCCCGAATTGACCCGCGAAATCGGGCGCATCAC
>JALONW010000176.1 GCA_025454725.1 Anaerolineae bacterium | reverse complement strand
ACGCCGCCCAAGCGCCATGTGGCGTGCGCGGTCAAGCTCATCGCGCCCATCGTGCGTCCGCTGTAAGCGTGCCGCAGCGTGATTACGTCCATGCGACCGGTGAACATGCGCGCCGCCATGATGGCCGTTTCATTGGCTTCGCTGCCGCTGTTGGTGAAGTAGCTCTTTTGCAGCGCGCCGGGGGTGAGCTTGGCGACCTTCTCGGCGACATCAATCATGACCGGGTTGACGTAGAGTGTGGTGGTGTGTTGTAGGCGCTGAAGCTGCTCCACCGTCGCCGCCGTCACCTCGTCATTGGCGTGGCCGATGCTGACGGTCAGCACGCCGCCGAAAAAGTCGAGGTAGCGCTTGCCAGTCACGTCCCAGACGTATTGGTCTTTGGCGCGGTCGGCAATCAGCGGGTCATCGCCGTACAACGGCGTTGCGGCGGGGAAGACGTACTGCTTATAGCGTTCCATCAACGCTTGAGTGTCCATTGTTGAAGTCCTTAGTTTTAAGTGATGAGTGATGAGAGGGTGTTTGTAAATTGGCCGGATGAACAGCGCGGACAGGGCAGGCCCTGTCCGTACAGGCGTAAATCCTCCCGCACACAGGTGAAAATGGCGTAGGATTATCCGTCTTGTAGGGACAGCACCTGTGCTGTCCGCTGATGTTAATGTTTTGCTCTGAGCCTAAGGCGTACTTATCTGGTGGTGTGTGATATGCGGAAGGGCGCAGCACGCTGCGCCCCTACGAATCGCCGTATTTACAACACAGGCGCGTGCGGGTGGCGGTGGATGAACTTACCGCTGCCGTTGCTGCCCAACCACTCGTCGCCGTCCACGACCTTTTGGCCGCGCAGATAGACCTGAACCGGCTTCCCTGTGATTTCCATCCCCTCATAGACGATGTAGTCCGTTCGCATGTGGGTGTTGCTGACGCTCAGGGTGTGCTTGAGGTTCGGGTCCCAGACCACAATATCGGCGTCCGCGCCGATGGTGAGCGCGCCCTTCTTGGGGTACATGCCGAAAATCTTGGCGGGGTTGGTACACATCACCTCGACGAAGTGCTGCGGCGAGAAGCGCCCGCTGTTGACGCCATGCTCCCACATCACCATCATACGCTCCTCAAGGCCGGGCATCCCGTTGGGAATCTTGGCGAAGTTGCCCTTGCCGAGTTCCTTACCGGGGCGGCGGTAGGTCGGGTCCTGCGCCTCGAATTCGACCCAGTTGCCACCGTTGTACTGTTTTGCCCAGTCCTGCCACGGCCCGACGCCGCCCTCGTACCAGAAGTTACAGTGGTCGGTGCTGACGTGCTGAAGCGTGCCGTCCTTGACCGCCTGCCACAGTACGGCCTGATCGTGTTCGGTGCGGATGGGCGGCGAGCAGATGTATTTTGCGCCCTCGAAGCCCGGCTTGCCGAGGTCGCCTTCTGCCGTCAGGAAGAAATACTGGGTACAGCTTTCGCCCATGACTGGGTAGCCGATGGCGCGGGCGCGGCGGATAGCCTCGACCGCCGGTTCACAGGTGACGTGGACGACGTACAGCGGGCAGCCGGTCATCCCCGACATGATGGCGGCGCGGTTGGTCGCCTCGCCCTCGATTTCACGCGGGCGTGAATGGCTGTGATAAATCGGGTCGGTCTTGCCCTCCGCCAGCAGTTTGGGCGTCAGGCTGGCCTCGACATCGCCGTTTTCGGCGTGAACCATGACAATCATGCCGTTGGCGGCGGCGACCTGCATGGTCTTATACAGCGTCGCGTCATCAATCTGGAAGACGTTTTTGTAGGCCATGAACAGCTTAAGGCTGGTCACGCCCTCCGCCACCAGCGACGGGATTTCGTCCAGAACTTCGGGGCGCAGGTCGGTCACCGCAAGGTGAAAACCATAGTCAATCTGGGCGACGGCGGCCTTTTTGCGCCATGCGGTCAGCCCGTCATGCAGGCTGCCGCCTTTGGGCTGAATCACAAAGTCGATGTGGCTGGTCGTGCCGCCGAAGGCCGCCGCTTTGTGGCCGGTGTCGAAGTCGTCGTTGCTGACGGTGCCGCCGAAGGGCAGTTCGAGGTGGGTGTGGACATCAATGCCGCCCGGCATCAGGTATTTGTTGGTGCAATCGACCACCAGATGACCGCTGACCGGCAGGTCGCGCCCAATCTGAGTGATGACCTCGCCCTCGACCAGCAGGTCAGCCTGTACCATGTCGCTGGCGGTAATGATTGTGCCGTTCTTGAACAGAGTTCCCATGAAAAACCTCCTTATAAAGTCGGTATCCCGTTATTTCTGTAGGGGCGAGACTTATCCGCCCGGTTGTGTGACATGTAGGGGCGCAGCACGCTGCACCCTTTAACGATGATGCGGGGCGAGCCCCTGAACCTCACCCCTGCCCCTCTCCCTAGGAGAGGGGGTTTAACGCGAAAGCTCGGCCTCTCCCCCTCTCTCAGGGAGAGAGGGTCGAGGGATGAGGTTTTGACCCATCACTACTGAAAATGCGGGAGGATATGCTCGCCGTATTCGGCCACGATGCGCTCTTCTTCCCCGCACATCAGGTAGATGGTGTACTGGGTGACGCCGACGGCTTCCAGCGCCTTGAGCTTGGCGACGTGTTCTTCGGGTGAGCCAATCAGCGAGAAGCTCTCGACAATATCATCGGTGATGAAGCCGAGGTGGTCAGCGTCCTTGTCGGCGTGATGCTTGTAGTCGTAGCCCTTGCGCCCCTCGATGTAGGCGAGGAAGCTGGCGGGAATGCCTGCGGCATCTTTGCCGTACTTGTCCACAATGTCCGCGACGTGGTTGCCGACCATCGCGGGGAACCAGCGGGTCTGAGTACGCCCCTTTTCATGGTCACCCACCCACGCAGGGGCAGCGGCCAACACGCGGAACTGGCTCATGTCGCGCCCGGCGGCCTTGCCTGCGCTGACCGCTTGGTCAATGAACCACTTGCTCAGGTTCGGCTCAGCCAGTTGGATAATCAAGCCGTCACCGTGTTCGCCCGCTGCTGCCAGCGCCTTGGGGCCATAAGCGGCCACCCAAACCGGCATCTCGTAGCCGTTGGCCCACGGGAACTTAGCGGGGGCGAGTTCCTCGTCGTATTTGACCTCATCGCCGCGCACCATGCCCTTGATGGCGTGGCTGAACTCGACCATGCGCTCGACGGTGTTGGGCTTACGGCCCATCACGCGCATGGAGCTGTCGCCGCGCCCGACGCCGACCTCGAAGCGGTTGCCGCTTTGCACATTGAGCGCCGCGAAGATGCTGGCCGCCTCTGACCAGTCGCGCACGCCGGGGTTGGTCACACATGGGGCGAAGCGCATGTGCTGGGTGTGTTCCATGCACATCGCAATATTGACATAGGGGGATCGCCACAAAATATGGCTGTCGAAAAACCACGCATACTTAAACCCAGCGACCTCGGCCTGCCGCACCAATGCGACGGTGCGGGCGGGGCTGATGTCACCTTTGAAACAGATGCCAAACTCCATCTGTCCCTCCTTTTTGCACACAGCTTCATCTGATAAAAACGGGGCAAAAAGCGGCGTGTATCTTTGGGGGGGACGCGCCGCTAGAATCGTGAGTATAACGCGCGCTCTTAAAATACACACATCTAATCGTTTACAAGGTGTGTTGGGCATTTTTTGGCCGGGTATGACAAAGGGACGTGTATCTATGTTGGGCAGGCTATGCACAGGACAAATGGGTGGTTGCCGATTGGAAAGGTTTCACGAGTTGCGCCGGGGTGGTATCATCGGTCAGTGAATGCACCCTATTTCGCTATGTGACACTTAATGCAGAGGAAGATTGCCATGCGCCGACTCTTGTTCGCCTTGTTGCTCCTCACCATCGCCGTCCCTCTCAGCGCCCAAGACGCGCCCGCGCCCGCTGGGGCGTTGGTCGTCTGGCTGTCGGAAGGGGCAGAGCCAGAGCGTAAGGAGCCTGCCGCCGGAAGCCAGCTTGCGGCGGTGTTTCCCAACGGCGTGCTGACCACGCTGTTGGAATTTGACCGCACGGTGATTGGGGTCTCCCGGTGCAGCAGCGCCCACACCAGCCCCGACGGTCGGCGCTTCGCCTTCTTCGCCAGCGCACCCGCTGCGGGCAACGACACCGGCACGCTCTACCAGATGACCGATTTTGGCGCGCCAGTGGCGATTGGCACCATCCACCGTCTCGCCTGTGCGCTGAACGGCTTCGCCTATTCGCCCGACAGCACGCAAGTGGCCTACATCAACTACCAGAACTTCACCGACCAGAGCGAGTTCATCACCGGCACGCTGACCGTGCGCGACACCGAGGAACTTCAGGAGCGCGCCCAGATTGAGCGCGCCTCGGCGCTGTCTTGGAATGGGACGGAATTGATTGCGCTCCAGTACTTCACCAATGCCGATGGGCAGGCCGATGAAGCTGTTGTGAGCCTGTGGGACGGCGCGGCCACCCGCGAATTGGCCTCGGTCGTGGCGGCGCAGAACTGCCGCTTCACGGGCGGCCAGATTAGTGCGGCGGGTGCAGATAAAATTGTGATGGTGATGGGGGAGCGCTGCCGAGGCGGTGACGGACGTACACGCTGGCAGTTCTATGTGGTTGACCGCGCCTCTGGTTCGGCCACCCTTGCGCTGTCTGCTCCGCAGGACGGCGGGGCGTTCGTCAGCACCCAGACCTACAATATCACCAGCCTCAATGACGGTGCGACCGCGCTGTTCACCGCTGCCGACGGTGTTTCACGCGATACCGCCGCCGTCTACAGCGTTGACCTCAACACATTGGGCGCGGCCAACCCAGTCATTGGGCGGGCGGGTGTGTTCCGCCGCTATGTCCCGCTGCGCTACACGTTGGGCGAGATTGCCCCAGCGGTCTTTAGCCCGAACGGCCAGTTCTGGGCGGTTGTGACGGCGCTGCCCGATAAATCGGAACTGGTCATCCTCGACTTTGCCGCGCTCGATGCGCCGATTGTCGTCCCGCTGCAACGGTCGGGTGACAGCGTGCGGGTGATGGGCTTCACTGCCGACAGCAGCGCCCTCATCTATGTGGCAGGTGCGCTTGGCGGCGGGGATAATGCGGTCTTCCGTCTTGACCTCGCCACCGGTGTCGAGCAGCGCCTCGCCCGTGGGCAATACGCCAACACGATGGCCGTGCGGGCCGACGGAGCCACCGCGCTGTTGCAGTACCGCCGCACCGAGGAAGCCCAGTCTCGCCCGTATGTGGACCTCGTGCTGGTCAACCCCGACGGCTCACAGCAGGACCTGTTGGGCGGCGTCGTGTTGGATGAGGAGGGCTTCCTCCAGAATGTGCGTTTCGCTGTGCCGCTGACTTGGCGGTAGGGGCCTTTTCATAACTTTACAGGGGAAGGAGTGGGGGCAAATGGACGAGAACGAAAACGACAATGAGCAGTACCACGTCGTAGTCAACCAAGAAGAGCAGTATTCGATTTGGCCGGTCGGGCGGGAACTGCCGCTGGGCTGGTCGAACGCCGGGTTTACCGGCAGCAAACAGCAGTGCCTCGACTACATCCAAGAGGTCTGGACGGACATGCGCCCCCTAAGCCTCCGCAAGAAAACGCAGGAAATGGCCGAACAGCAAGGCAACCCTGACGACGAACAGCCCTAACCCTTTCCCTTAACCCATCACTGTTCCCACCTCTGACCCAAAACCACACCCCCTCGCTGTCGCCAACGGTTGAGGGGGTGTCGTTTTGGGGAATGTGGACATATCCAACCTGCTTGTCGGGGAGAATGAAGACCTCTATGATGACTTGATTCTGGGTTAAGTTGGGTGAAAAAACATGCGCCTCATACGCTCGAAGCAGTTGACAGGGTGGTTTTTCGGTGTGATGGCGTTCCTGTTTATGGTTGCGCCTCTCCAAGCACAGGCCGCACCGCTCACCGAACGGGTGACGGAATATGGGACGGTCATCGGCTTAGAGACGGCCAACGAGACCCTCGCTTGGCTGGGTATCCCGTTCGCGCAGCCGCCGGTGGGCGACCTGCGTTGGGCGGCTCCCGCCGACCCGATGCCGTGGTCAGCGCCGCTTCAGACCGACACGTTCCCCGACGCCTGTATGCAAAATGGCACGCTGTACGGGCCGGGAGCCAACAACCAATATGACGAGACCATCGGGACGACGCTCGGTACGCCGCTGGGGGCTGAAGACTGCCTGTATTTGAACATTTGGCGGCCTGCCACCACCGAACAAGATTTGCCGGTCTTGTTCTTCATCCACGGCGGCAGCAGCATTTCCGGCTACACCGCCGACCCGATTTATGACGGCGCGGCGCTGGCGTCATCTGCCAATGCGGTTGTGGTCACGGTTCAATACCGCTTGGGTATTTTCGGATTTCTTGACCTCCCGGCGTTGAAAGACGGCGCGACTCCCGAAGAAGCATCGGGGAATTTCGCCCTGCTTGACCTGATTGCGGCGCTGGAATTCGTCCGCGATAACATCGGCGCGTTCGGCGGTTCGCCCGATAACGTGACCATCATGGGGCAGTCGGCGGGCGGTATTTTGACGTGGGAGCTGTTGGTCTCGCCGCTGTCCGAAGGCTTATTCCATCGCGCCGTTCCGCTCAGCGCGGGGCTGGCGCAAGAAGGCTACAGCGCCACCACGCTCATCGCGTCGGCAGAGACCGCCCGCGCCGCCGCCGAAGAACTGCTGTATCGGCGTTTGGTGGCCGACGGCATCGCCCCAGACCTAGACTCGGCTGGCGAGGCAGCCGCAGCCCAAACCGACCTCGCCGGTTATCTACGCGGACAAGATGCTGCTGTACTGCTAGAGACGTGGCGGTCGGCGTCCAACCGCGCCAGCGGCATCATCCCCGATGGACTGGTCGTCCCGGCGCATCCGCTGCAAGCCGTCCGAGATGGGCTGTACCATCGCGTCCCGCTGTTGGTCGGCTACACCGCCGAGGAGAGCAAGCTGTTTTTGGGCGTCCAAGCGGGCGAGGATGGGTTCATCCTGCCGTCACAGTCAGAACTATTCGCCCTGATTTATGCCTATGACCCCGATGCACCCACCCTGACGGTGGAGGACATTCTCAAGCCAGATTACCTGCCGGTCGGTCGGTTTTTCACCGGCTGGAACAGCGTTAACAGCCTCGCCATGCAGGCCGCCATCTATCCCATGCGTGATGAGGTATTGGCGGCGGTCTCGACACATCAAAGCGACGTATGGGCGTATCAATTCGACTGGGCGCAAGAGCCGACCCCGTGGGATGTGGTGTACGGCGCGGCACACGGGTTCGATTTGCCGTTTTTGTTCGGGAGTTTCCAACCGTCTTTGCTCTCGAATATGGCCTTTAGCACCGCCAACGCCCCCGGACGCTTAGCGTTGTCGGAGGCGATGATGACCAGCCTCGCGTCCTTCATGCACGCTGGCGACCCCAACCACGCCGGTCTGGGTACCGAGTGGTCGGCGTGGCCGACTCAGCTCATTTTCGACGCCACCCTGACTGAAGCGGTCATCTACGCCCAAGCGCCTGACGAGGAATAACCCTAAACCACACGGCTCCCGCTTGACTTAAAAACACCCCCTCGCCGCCGACAGTTAAGGGGGTGTTTTTTGGGGGATGTGCCATTTATGCTCCATTGGGAACAAAGCCAAACCGATCACCAATGGGTAAGTTACGCTTGGTTAGACCACCGTCCATATGACTCTCCGCCGCCAAAATGTTAAACTCAGCGGGCGGGCAATTCCAGCCCCCTACAGAATTCCTCTTTTCAACACCGAACAAAAACATATTTAA
>JALONW010000175.1 GCA_025454725.1 Anaerolineae bacterium | reverse complement strand
GCCGAACAGCGGCGTGCCAAGCTGATTTGGGTCAACTATCCCAATAACCCGACCGGCGCGGTCGTCGGCCTCGACTTCTATGAGAAGGCAGTTGCCTTCTGTCGTGAAAACGACATGCTGCTGGCTTCCGATAACCCCTACTGTGAAGTGACATTCGACGGTTATGTCGCGCCCAGCGCCCTGCAAGTCCCCGATGCAAAGGATGTAACGCTAGAATTCGTCTCGCTCTCCAAGAGCCACAACATGGCCGGTTGGCGCTTAGGTGCAGCCGTCGGGTCGGCAAAAGCGGTCGAAACCTTGCTCAAGATTAAGAGCAACATCGACAGCGGTCACTTCAACGCCATCTACATGGCCGGTGTCCACGCGCTGGACAGCACACCCCAATCATGGATTGATGAGCGCAACCAGACCTACCAGCGTCGCCGTAACCAGCTCATTGAGGCACTGCCCCACATCGGTCTGGCCGCCGATACGCCCAAAGCATCGCTCTACATCTGGGCGAAGCCAACCAAGATGAGCGCCTCTCAGTACGTCGAAGAAGCCCTCACTGAGGCAAACGTGTCACTCGCTCCCGGAGACGCCTACGGCCCCGGCGGGACGGATTACGTCCGCTTTAGCGTCGGCGTCACCGATGAAGAATTTGCACAAGCCCTAGACCAATTGAAAGCGTGGTACGCCGCAAAATATGCCTGATTTCCATCTCGTCACACAGGCCGAACCCGAACGCGCCATCCTCGTCGCCGCCGAGGTCAGCGGCTCCCGCCCGCTGATGTCGATGACCGACTCGCTGTCTGAGCTGATGCAGCTTGCCGACACCGCCGGGATGAGTGTCGTCGGTCAAGTCACCCAGAACGTCAAATCAATTAACCCGGCTACCTACATCGGCCCCGGCAAGCTGGAAGAAGTCCAGCAGCTCATGACCGAAACCAGTGCCAAGGTCGTCGTTTTTGATGATGAACTGTCGCCGCGCCACCAGCGCGAAATTGAAAAGCGCCTCGGTGAGGACATTAAAGTCATTGACCGTTCTGCGCTCATCCTCGACATTTTCGCCCAGCACGCCCAGACCCGTGAAGGCTCGCTTCAGGTCGAACTCGCGCAGTACGAGTACCGTAAGCCGCGCTTGACCCGTCAATGGACACACCTTGCCCGTCAAGGTGGTGGCAAAGGGTCGGCGGCAGGGGTCGGTCTGCGCGGTCCGGGTGAAACCCAGCTAGAAGTGGACCAACGCGAAATCACGCGCAAGATTACCAAACTCAAGCAAGAACTGGAGGCTGTTCGCGCCCATCGTGGCCGGCAGCGCACCCAGCGCGCCCGCAGTGGCCTCCCGATGATTGCGTTGGTAGGCTATACCAACGCTGGCAAATCAACGCTCATCAACACCTTGACCGACGCCGGAACTTACGTCGCTGACCAACTGTTCGCCACCCTTGACCCCACCACCCGTAAGCTGGATTTGCCCAGCGGACGGCAGACCACCATCTCAGACACGGTAGGTTTCATCCAGAAGCTCCCAACTGCGCTGATTGCCGCCTTCCGCGCCACGCTCGAAGAAGTGGCTGAAGCCGACATGCTCCTGCATGTCGTCGATATGTCGCACCCCAATGTCCTCCAACACATCGAGGCGGTTGAGGACACCCTTGCTGAGATTGACGTGCCGCCCATCCCGCGCATCTTGGTCTGGAATAAGGCCGACCAGCCGCCCTTGATAGACCCGACCATGCTCCCGCATCAGCGTCACTATGTCGGCGAGGTCAAAGTTTCGGCGCAGCACGGAATCAATATCGATGGCCTACTGCACGCTATTGAACAAGGCCTGTCGCAAACGCTGCGAACGACCCAACTCCTCATCCCATACTCGCGGGGCGATGTCGTGTCGGCCATCTACCAACACGCCAACGTGATTGATCGCCAAGACGTGCAAGAGGGTGTTAAACTAACCCTCAGAGTCTCCAGTGCCTTGGCTGACTATTACGAAGAGTTTCAGGTGGGCTAATGTTCAGGCAAATCGACCGTTCTAAACGTATCGGCAAGCTGATTGACTCCACATCGTCTGGGCTGTCCAAGCGGCGCGGCCTGCCAATGGTCATCGGCATCGCCCTCATCATCGTGGCGCTGGTCATCCAGTTGCTCGGTTATATCGTCTCGTCCCCAGCGCTCGACATCATCGGGACAATCTTGCACAGCGTTGGTGCGCTGTCAGCGCTCATTGGCTTGACGGTCTCGACACCGCTGGGCAAGTAATGGGTCACAAAAAGGAGCGACTGATTGTCAGTCGCTCCTTTTTGTTTGTACAGATTATTCTTCTTCCGCCGATGCTGCTGCATTTGGGTCTGGAAGCTGCACCCAGTAGATTTCTGGGCGGAACATGGTATGCACAAATAGGCGCATATCGTCCGAGATGGTTAGGCCAGCCAGCGGCGCAGACAGGTCGGTATAAATGACCACTTCCGCCTCGTCGTTGTCACAACCGCCTTGCGCGGCGCAGCGCCCCGGCTCGACACGGCCAACCACGCCACGGGTCCCCAGCGCGTAGGTGAAGTACAGATAGCCGTCTGGCGCAAACACCAGCCCAGAGGTGTTCTGGAGACCGCGCACCAGCGCCTCCGGCACGACCGGCTCGCCAGCCAATACAGAGGCCTTGTCCACCCACTCGATTGACCGGCGGGCGCTGCCGCTGTTGGCGATATACACACGCTCATCGTCCATTGCAATGCCTGTCGGCGACCGGAAGCCCTCGGCAACCTCAGTAGTTTCGCCCTCGCGATCAACGCGCACCAATGACCCATCGCCAAGGTTGGTAATGAGGAACGACTCGGCATCCAGCACCGCAATCCCCCACGGGTTCTCAAAAGGGTCAGCGACCGCTTGCGGCGCGCGAGTGTTAACGATATTCAGCAGGCGCTCGGTGTCGAAATCGGGGGCCCACAGCGTAACCGAATTGGCATTACCGCTGTTGTTAGGCTCCGCCACCAGCATATGCCCATTACGGATGCCATACACGTAGGTGCGCGTATCACCCGTCACCGAGTCAATTTCGTAGATGGTCCAGTCGCCGGTACACACGACATACAGCTTGTCGTTGAACCAGACCATTCCATTGGGGCGCAGCACGTTGCCGGTGATGACATTGAGGTCGGCCTGGGTCAGCGCCTCGAACGGCGTTGGCTCCGCCCCCGGCTCAATGCTACTTACGACCACTGGGGTATTATCCCCCGGCGGCGTCTCGGTCGGGGTCTGGCCTAGCCAACCACCGAACACCCAGCCTACGACTACCAGTAGAAGTGTCATGCCCTTATCCTGTACTTATTGGTCAAACTCGCTGTCGAACCCGTACACCTGACCATCTGCCACGGTGGCCGAGTCAATTGCATCTTCCAGCAGGTCAACGAGCGCGTCGTCTTCGTCCTCATCGGCTTGTTCGAGCATGGCTTCCAGCACGCGAATGGCCTCTTTCCCGCCGATTTCGCCCAACGCCCAAACCGCTGCGTTGCGGACCTGCCCCTCGTCTTCCAGCGCCAGACGCGAAAGCGGTCTGACCGCTTCTGACACCATCAGTTCACCGGCAGCACGGGCGGCTTCGTAACGGTGTTCTGGGCGACGGGCGGTCAGTTCTTGGATAACGATTTCGCCCCAAATCTCATCACTGCTCGCGCCCATCGCAAACAGCGCCGCTGTTTTCATACGGGTATCGCCACTCCTGTATGCCCGGTCTATCTGACCCGGCACCGCATCGTGGCTGCTGTGCGCGACCGCTTCCAACGCCCGCGCCCGCACCTCTAGGTCGCCGCGCTCGTCTTCCAATACATCCAATAGATACTCGATGACAGGCAGCGCCATAGATTCTGACAGTTTGCCCAATTCGGCCTCCAAAAGGATTGGCCCCAGCGCCTTGATGGCCGCTGCACGTACTTCGTCTGACTCGTCATGCTGTGCCACGGCCAAAAGGCGTGCTGTATGGTCAGCATCGACCAACTCAATCAGCAGTTCAACCGCCGCTTGACGCACCACCGCTGCACCGTCTTCCAGTGCCATGATGCCAAACGCCGTATAGTCCAGTTCAAAGTCACTTTCAGCCGCTGTCGTTAGCGCTTCCATGACTTCATGACGCACCTCAACCGGCAGCGTCGCCCAGACAACCTGCACGTTTGCTACCTGCGACGGCAGAAGCTGTGATAGCCCGCGCACCACCGCATCAGGCACGCGCTGGCCGCCGCTGAACTGTGACAGGATTGCCAATACATAGTTAAAACCCGGATGGAGTGGCCGGATTTCGTCCTTAACCCCCATACGTTTCCCTCCTACACCTTCTTTAGCGCGCCCCACTAGCGGAGCATGTCCACAATGGGGTTGGCAATGTCGTTGATAATGAAGATGACGCCCAGCGCCAGCATAAGCAAGACGCCTGTCATCATGATGGCGTCCTCAAGTCGCTGCGACATGGGCTTGCCGCGCACCATCTCGATGAGGACGAACAGGATTCGCCCGCCGTCCAACGGCGGGATGGGCAGCAGATTGGTGATACCCAGCGCAATGCTAATCAGCGCCGCAAAGCGCAAGAATGGAAACAGCGAGCCATCCTCGACGCTGCCTTGCAGCAGTACGCCGCCGAGCTGACTGATGCCGACGATGCTCACCACCCGGCTCTCTTCGGAAGAGGCTTCGCCGCTCAATAGACGCGCCGGGAGCTGTGCAATCATCTGCAAGACTGTCCCGACCTCGCTAAACGCATACTGCACCGACTCACCCAGACCGAGCTGTCGTGTAACCACGATGGGCGTACCGTCGATGAGGCTCAATGCGCCGTATTCCCGGATGGTCTGCACCCCCGCACCGAGGTAACCCGCCGAACCCGGGTTGACTCGCGGCGTCACCTGAAGACTGACTGTTTCGCCGTCACGCTCGACCTTGAGCGTATACTCACGCCCTTGGTTGGCCTCATTGACCTCGCGCAGCGCCTCAAAAGCGTCTGGCTGTTGCAGTGACTGGCCGTCTGCACTAAGCAGGATGTCCCCTGCTTGAATCCCAGCCAGTGCTGCTGGCGAATCGACCTGATAGTCGTTCACCAACAGCGAATCCGCAATCTGCTCAAGACCGCTGACCGTGCCTGCTGGGATAACCACCTGCGCCGACTCAATAGTTTCGCCATCCGCAGCCAGCCGTCGCACATCCAACGTCACTGCCTCGCCGCTGTTCAGTGCGGCCATCAGCGGGTCACGCCCATCGATGGTAACACCGTTTAGTCCTTCAATCAGGTCACCCGGCTGTAGACCGGCCTCAATCAGCGCCGAACCGGGCGCAATCTCCGCCACGGCCACCGATTGACCGGTCGGTTCCTGTATTCCCGTCAGCCCGACGATGAAGAATACCACCAGCGCACCCAAGACGTTGGCAATCGCCCCAGCCGCCATGAAGAAGATGCGCCCCAGCGGCTTAGCGTCATTGATGGTCTTGGGGTTTGTGATGCCCAACCGCAGCAGGCGTTCCCGGTCCGACTGGAATTCGCGTTCCATCGGGTCTTGCGGCTCATCTTTAGTCTCGTTGAGTTCAGCGCGTGCCTTCGCCACCTCTTCTGCCGACTGCGGGCGCACCATGTCCTCACCGAACGGGCGGACGAACCCACCCAGCGGGATGATGTTAAAGGTGAATATGGTCTCACCCCAGCTAAACAGCTTAAAGGCACGCGGCGGGTATCCCACGCCGAACTCCAAGATGGTAATCCCAACCGCTTTGGCCGCCAGCAGGTGGCCCAGCTCATGCACAATGACCGCTGGTATTAGCACGAGGCCAAATGCCAACAGCGATGAGATGAAGTCGTTTCCGACCAGAAAATCAAACATGGGTCCAAGCTCCTAGCCCGTAGCGGCCAGCGGCGCGTATCCCGCTGGCTTCCCACCAGTATACCCCCGGTCGGCTGTGCCTGTGCAGTAGCGTTAACAACTTACTTAACCGACGACTGCCGCACCCCCGCCCACCGCTGCTCGGATGACCGACTGAACACCTTCCAACGCCCGCACCCGCGCCTCGATTTCATCGGCATGTTCCGCTGTCGTCAAACAGTGGACGTTTGGCCCAGCGTCCAGCGTGTAACACACGTTCAAGCCCTCAGCACGCCAGCGCCGCACTTGCTCCATCAGCAGCAGCGAAGCGGGCTGCCAGTAGAACAGCGGCGGACGACTGGTCATCATCACCGCGTGCATCAGATTGGAGTCATGTTCGACCACCGCCGCAAACTTGGCAAAATCTTTGCCGAACAGCGCCTCTTTGCACTGCGCGAGCCGTGCCGGGGCACTGGCGACCCGCGCCGCCTGAAAATCGCTGGTGATGGCCGTCCCATGCCCTTCGCGGGAGCCGACCTCCTTATGCCCAGTGCTGATAACCCCAATTACATCGACCAGTGACCAGTGGTCGGCGGGTGCGATGGTATACGCTACCGACTCATCGTGTGACATGCCCGTACACCATTCGACATAACCTGCCGGGATAGACCGCGACGCCGACCCTGACCCTAAGCGGGCAATGCTCGACAGCTCACGCTCGGTGAGCGTTGCGCCTGCCGCCGCTACTGCCGCCACGGTCAGCGCCGCAAACGATGACGCTGACGATGCGATACCTGCACCCATCGGAAAGTTATTCCCTGACGTAACCGCCGCCTTTAGGTCTAGCTTCAGCCGCTTACGGATGGCTTCAAGGTGCTGCGCGACCCGCTGAGTGGCCTTCTCATCGGCAGGCGCGTCGTTGATGGACAGCGAATCCGTTTGCAGCGCGCTGTCCCAGACCACAGTAGTGGTGGTCGTCACACCGGCGAGGTTCATGCTGATGGAAGGGTTTGCAGGCAGGCGGAGCGCGTCGTCTGCGTTCCCCCAATATTTGATAAACGCGATGTTCGAGTGGGCTTGTGCGGTTGCTTGCATGGTTGCTCTACCTATAGACGCCACAAAACATCAGGATTGTACCGGAAAAATCGACGGTTATAATCCCTACTGTTTTGCCGTGCCACGCTTGGGAGATAAAAATACATTGCGCGCCCTTGTCGCCCTACTCCGCACCATGCGCCCCAAACAGTGGACCAAAAACGTCCTCTTCATTTTTCCTGCCATCATCTTTGACGGTAAGCTGTTCGACCCGACTTCGTTTTTAGCCGTCGCCTATGCCTGTCTCCTGCTATGTCTTATTGCGGGCGCGGTCTACATCATGAACGACCTCGTAGACATCGAGAGCGACCGCCAGCACCCGCGCAAACGCTTCCGCCCACTGCCTTCCGGCGAACTACCCATTGGTCTCGCCCGTGTCGCTGCCGTCGCCCTTCCCATCCTTGTTCTTGTGCTGGCGACTGTTTTTAATTGGCGCTTGGCTGTCATCCTCGCCGTCTACTATGTCATCCAAATTCTTTATTCCTTCCGGCTCAAGCATATCGTCATCGTAGACATCCTGACCGTGACCTCCGGTTTCGTCCTGCGCGTGGCTGCAGGGGTGGTCGTCATCCAAGTGACAAACTTTTCACCGTGGCTTTATGTCTGCACCGGCCTGCTAGCGCTCTTCCTCGCCATAGGCAAACGCCGCCAAGAACTGCTCGTTTTGGGCGAGAACGCCGCCAACGTCCGCAAGATTTTCCGCTACTATAATCTCTCCTTCCTAGACGAGATGCTGCGGGTCGTCACCACCGGCACACTTATCACTTATATTCTCTACACCATCGAGACGCCGTCGCCCATTCTCGCCCAAACCAACCTCGCCATGGCGACCGTCCCATTCGTGCTGTACGG
>JALONW010000174.1 GCA_025454725.1 Anaerolineae bacterium | reverse complement strand
TGGACGAAGTCGGCCTTGAGTTTGAGCAAGATGCGCTCGAAGCCGCCGCCGAACTCAGCATCAAGCGCGAGACCGGCGCCCGCGGGCTGCGCTCCATTATCGAACACACCCTCATGGATGTGATGTTCGAGGTTCCCAGCCGCACAGACATCCAAAAGGTGGTTATCACCGCTGACGCCATCCACGGCAGGGCGCGCCCGCTGTTGGTCGGTAAAAACGGCTCAACGCTGCCATGGGAATCTATCCCACAGCTTGCAGCGCAGAGCCAACAACCCTCTGACAATGACCAAGCTCAACCCGCCGCCTAAGCAAACAAAAACACCCCGCCACAACATGACGGGGTGTTTTTTTATTTAGATAGTTAGCGCATCTCTGGGATTCGCACGTCCGCCCGGTCACCGACAAGCCGTTTAAATCGCTCAACATCGGCCACGCTCACGCCGCCCGCCCCCCAGTTGCACGGAATAACATAGCGTGGTCGCATCTCGCGCACCAGCTCCGCCGCCGATTCCGGCGTTAACGTCCCCATCCCGTCAATCGGCAGGATGGCGATGTCCGGCGCGATGCTCCGCATCTCTGGGGTGACCTCGGTATCGCCCGCATAATAGATGTCGTAGAAGTTGAGCGAAATCAGAAAACCTAAGCCCCCGTCTTCGCGCTTGTGGACGCTGCTGCTGGTCGAATAGGCGGGGAGTGCCGTAATCCGCGCTCGGTCAACCACGCGGCTGTGAAATGGCATCAGCACCTCAGCATTGGGCATCTGCGCGGCGACCTGTTCATTGGCCAACACCAAGGTATTTGGCGCGCTCACCCGCTCGATGTCTGACGGCGAAAAATGCTCGAAATGTGCGTGCGAGACCAGCACCACATCGGCCAAAAACGTCACCCGCGACACCCGCCACGGACAAATGTAAATCAGCGGCGGCCCTTGAATCATGAAACCGCCGTACCCCAACCACTGAATCTGATCAATCATCGTCACATCACCGACAGGCGTTAATCGCGTCGCGCAGTTGCCGGGCAGCTTCCGCCGGGTCATCCGCGAAGATGATTCCCCGCGAAGCATTGATAATCAGGCCGCGCCCCGCCCGGTTGCGCCCAAGCTGCACGGTCTGCTCGACGCTTCCGCCCTGTGTCCCGATACCGGGGACCAACAGCGTCATATCCCCCACCACCGACCGTACTTCACGCAGCTCATCCGGGTAGGTCGCACCCATCACCAGCATACAGTTCCCATGGGTATTCCAACGGTCACGCACCCGTTCAGCGATAATCTTCCAGACCGGCTTGCCTTCCACCGTCAGCGACTGGATTTCGCCAGAGCCGGGGTTTGAGGTGCGACATAGCAAGATAGACACCTTGTCCTGACGGTCAAGAAACGGGCGCAGCGCCTCGCCGCCGAGATATGGGTTGAGTGTCACCGCGTCGAAACCCAACAGGTCAAAAATGGCGCGGACGTAGCCGTCATTGGTTGTACTGATGTCGGCGCGCTTGGCATCGCAGATGGTCATCACGTCGGGGTGATGCTCGCGCAGATACTCGACCGTCATTTTCAGTTCATGCAAGCCGTCGGTGCCGCGCCCCTCATAGAAGGCGATATTGGGCTTGAACGCGGCAGCATACGCCGCGGTCTGGTCAATGACCCAGCGGTTAAACGCGAACTGCGGGTGTTGTTCACTTGCAAAACGCGCTGGGATGCGCAACGGGTCGGCGTCGAGACCGACGCACAACAGCGTGTTGAGCTGCTCGGCGCGGTTGTCGTATTTCTGGATGACCGCGTTCATGACAACCCCTCCGGCTGCCACACACCGGGGGCGGCCAGCCACGCCCGGATGGTGTTCACACCAGCCGCATCAACCAACCCCGCCGATTCGAGGCGTGGCAGCAGGTCATCGAACGTGACCAAGACGTGCAGCGCCACACCCGCCTCGGCAAAGGCGCGTCCGGCCTCCGCAAACCCATAGCTGGTAATCGACAGCGCATGTTCAACCACCGCACCCGCCTCGCGCAGCGCAAGCACCGCCGAGAGGCTGCTCCCGCCGGTCGTCACTTGGTCCTCGACCAAAATGACCCGTCGCCCGGCCACTTCGCCGCCCTCGACCCGCTGTTTCAGGCCGTGGTCTTTGGCTTGTTTGCGGACGAAAACGGTCGACAGCCCCAAGCTGAAAGCCAGCGCCGCGCTGTGAGGGATGCCCGCCGTCTCGACCCCAGCAATCACCGGCGACTCGATGCCCAACGAACCGACCAACCCGCCCAGCGCCGTAATCACCGTGCGCCACGCCGCCGGATGGGTCAACAAGCGCCGATTATCGAGATAGACCGGCGACACAATCCCAGATTTGAATGTGCGCGGCGAGTTAAAGGCCATGCCGACCACCCCCGCCGCAATTAGGGCATCAGCGACCCTTGTTCTGTCTTCCTCCATCACACTTCCCCTGTTCCCGTAAAGGCGCACACCGCGCCTGTTATCAGTCAATTGTGTTTTGAATGGGCGGCATATTCCGCCGCAATCAGCGCCGGGGCAAGCGGGCCCCGGAACACCAGCGCCGACCAGACCTGTACCGCCTGCGCGCCCGCCCCAGTATAGGCCGAAACCGCCGCACCGTCCAACCCACCGCCGCACCCGATAATGTCAAAACGTAAGCCAAATTCGGCACGCACCCCCGCCAATTGTCGCACCACCGCCAGCGCGTGTGCGAATAAGCGTCCGCCCGCCAAACCCGCATTGAAACTTCCCACCGGCGCGGGCGCGCCCAGCGTATTGGTCGCTACCACCGCCTGCACCCCGACAGAGTCGAACACCTGCGCCAGCACCCGAATCTGCGCCGCGCTGAGGTCTGGGCCGACCTTCACCCACAACGGGATGTCTCCCAAAGCCTCAACGAGCGCGGCGCACACCACCTGTGCCAGCGCCTCGGACTGCGCGCCCTGTGGGTCGGCCTCGGTGTTCGGACAGCTCAAATTAAGCGTCACCCACGTGGGCTTAATCCCTGCCGCGAGGAAAAAACCCACCGCCTCAACCACCTCGGCACCCTGCTGGTTGGGGTCATCGACGCCGGGCGTGGTCGCCAAGCTGATACCGAACACCGGCGGCAAGGGTTTATCCTTCAAAAAGGCCGCCGCCGCCGCCGCACCGGGATTTTTGAGGCCAATCCGGTTCTGCGTCGAACGGGTCGCCACATCCCGCCACAGCACCGGTGACTCATTGCCCCTGCGCGGCCAGCGGGTGAACGAACCAAACTCGACCGCCCCGCACAGCAGCGGCACACTCCGCCAACCGGGGATAATCTGCGCCCCTGACTTGACCGCTGCCAGCGCCGCCGCTTCGTCGCTGAAGCCGCGCCCTTTGACCAACCCCGCCGCCACCATCACCGGTGACGGGAGATTTACCCCGCCCGCCCGAGTCGTCTGAGGGGTGCGCGTCAGCCAACCCATCAACCCTGCCAGCCACGGCAGCCGGTCAAGCACTCCCAGCACCCGCAACGCCGAGGTATGGGCGTCCTCTGGGGTCTGACGGAACAACAGCGGGCGCACCAGCGCATACCCCGCCCGATACACCAGCCGCCCGACCGACCGTAGGTCAGGCATACACGTTCACCCCGAAGCCGGGTAAAACCGTCACTTTTTGGCCGTCGTAAACCTGCGTCCCGCGAATCCACGTCTCTGCCACCCGTGCTGCGACCTGCATCCCCTCAAACGGCGACCATTTCGGTTTGGTCATCAGCTTGGTGTTGGTCAAAATGTAATCGGTCTCCAACTCGACGACCGTATACGTCCCGTCCGGCGGGGTCAGCCCCCAGATGCCGCGCGGCCCAGCGCTGACCAATTCCATCGCCCGCGCCTCGCTCAAACGCCCATCGACCACGGCGGTAAACAGCAGCGGGAGGGTTGTCTCCAGCCCCGGCACCCCATATGGCGGCGACTCGGACTCCTTCTCCTCGCGGGTGTGCGGCGCGTGGTCGCTCTCCACGCAGTCCACCACCCCGATATTGATCGCCTCCCACAGCGCGGCGCGGTCATCGAGGGTTTTGAGCGTCGGCTTCATCCAACCGAATGCGCCCAGCCGACCCAAATCGTCCTCGGTCAGCCACAGGTGATGAGGACAAACCCCGACCGTAATCGGTAGACCTTCAGCCTTGGCCGCCGCCAACAGATTGATCTCATACGCCGTGCTGATGTGACAAAAATGCGTCCGCCGACCGTACTCCCGCACCAGTGCCAGCACCTCCCCAACCGTCTCGCCCTCAGCGTGGACGGCAATCGGCTTATCGGACGGCCATGCGGCATAGTGCTTAGCGCGCATCGACTGGTCTTCAATCAATAAATGACCGGTGGTGTCATTGCAAAACATCTTGATGCCGCACACGTCATCATAGACCGCGCCGAACGTGTCAGTGTTGTCCTCAGCGCTCGCACCGTAATACACGCCCCAATCACACACCGCCTGCGCGCCTATACCGTCCAGTTTCATCCGCAGCGCGTCGGGCGTCAGGGTCGCGGGCGTGGTATTGGGCATGTCACACACCAGCCAATAGCCGCCCGCCACCGCTGCGCAGGTTTCGCTGTAGAAATCACCCTTATGCGCCCATGCCATCCCGCGCAAATGGACGTGGGGATCAACCACCCCCTCAATCGTCAAATATCGCCTAGACATCTGCCCCCATCACCTTCGCCAACAGCGCCATACGGACGTACATCCCGTTTTCCATCTGTTGAAAATAGACCGAACGCGGGTTTTGGTCAAGGATGTCGTGATCGTTGTACGTCCCCATCTCGTATTTGCGCGGCAGCGGGTGCATCAAGATCACGTCGCGCTTGCACTGGTTCAATACGGCGGGCGTCATCACGAACATATCGCGCACCGCCTCATAATCGGCTTGGCGGGCAAATCGTTCTTCCTGAACCCGCGTCCAGTACACCACATCCGACTGGCCAAGCACCTCGTGCAGGTCGCTGGTCTCATGCACATTGATCCCGTGTTTCTGGACGAAATCCAGCACGGTGTCAGGCATCTTGAGCGACGGCGGCGAGACGAAACACAGCTTGACCCCGGTCGCCTCGAACATCGCCAGCAGCTTGGCGAGCGAATGGACGGTGCGCCCATAAAGCAGGTCGCCCACCAGCGTGATGGCCAAACCGTCCACTGAACCTTTTTGGTCCACAATCGTGAACAGGTCGAGCAGTCCCTGAGTCGGGTGTTCACCGATGCCGTCGCCGCCGCTGACGACCACACACGGCTTTTCGATTCGCTCATTCAGCTTATCGAGGTAGTACGCCGCCTGAAACGACGAACCCTCCGCCGGGTGGCGCAGCGCGATCAAGTCGGCGTAGCAGCCAGCGGCGCGCACCGTGTCCGCGAGATTTTCACCTTTATACACCGACGAGAACTGCACCCCGTTCGAGCCGAACACCACCGATCCGCCCAAGCGCCGCATGGCCGCCTGAAACGACATATCGGTGCGCGTGCTGGCCTCATAAAAAAGGGACGCCATAATGCGTCCCTCACACAACCTCACGACTTCACCGTCCCGCCGAAGCACCCGCTCTCTTAGCGTTCCCGCCGACTGAATCACCGCGTCGAGGTCGGCTTTATCGAACTGCTCGACCGTGATGATGTGCTTCCCGGCGAAATCTCCGGCGATTTTGGGCGGCTGGTACAGGTGACGGAATTGGGCGGACGGGCGAACATCCAACGCAGCATCGTTCATAGATTTTACGCATCCCCTTGTGGCGCGTCCGGCGGGCAGAGCCGACGCAAATATTCCCAAGTGTAGATGCCGGTGTGATGGCCGTCGTCCCAAACCGGCTGGAAGGCGTAATTCCCCACCATTTCGAGGGTCTGGATTTTGTACGACCGTTTGGGGATCAGCACGAGGATGTTATCGGGGTCAAATTCGCGCCCCATCCGGCTGTGACCGCCCCGACACTCCACACACGGGCAGGCCTCGCGCAGTTGGGACAGCGGGTAATCGCACGCCGCGCCGTCCGCCCATGTAATTTGGAGGACTCCGGTGGTCTTGTCGAGCGTAATCCCCGTCGGACGGGGCTTATTGGGGGTCATATCGGCGCATCTCCACAGGCACATACCGGGAGGCCATGATAGCACGCCGGGGGGTGGAAAGTAAGCGTCACTGATTATCGAAAGCGCGACTATTCAACATCCGGCAAGCCCATCTTGCGACGTATTTCATTGATTTTGGCGATTTGCACATCCGTGAGGCGCTCTCTTTTGATTTTCCATCCATGGGGTTGTTTTTCAGGAAGTGTAACAACAATAGAGTTCATAGCGATAAAGTCTAAAACACGATCTATATCTAGCAACTTTCTTTCCCTCACTCTATCATCCGCATAATCCCAAAACCAAAAAGGTCTTCCCATATTAAAATTCATCCTTTGAAAATATTGTTCAGTTTCATCCAATAAATCTCGCATTTCTTTTGTAGCAATAGGTGTAACACCAAAATCGTCCCTAAATAAAGGATAAGCAACATCTACATGAGCTAAAAATTTATTTCGTATAATATCAAGTCTATCTCGAACTTTTTTAATCCAAGATAGAAATTCTGTTTCTTGGACGTGGGATATAAAATCATCTTGCAACTTTTTATCTTTGGCATTTGTTTTTAAGAAGTCATAAAAATTGGGGAGTGTTAAAGACTTCTCTACTTTTTCTCCTTTCTTTACTTTTCTGTCTGTTGCCGCAATTAGGGCATAAAACTTAACAATAAAGGTCTCAAAATAAGCATCTCTCGTTGCACGTATAAAAGTATGATGACTAGTAAAATTAAATAGTTTATAATCAAATTCTTCTATACGGGTCATAAATAACAGATACAGATTACATTGAGCAAAGTAATTTTGCAGTGCATCGTACCATTTGTTGCATTCCTCAAGCATTTCCTCTTTAATATAATCTTTCAAATCCATTTCCATCATAATTTTTACCCTTTCTTGTACCATACAAGAATAACAAATCTTTTTATACTCGCCCACCAGAAACAAAGAAACTAGGGGCGTCACTTGTACGCCCCCGGTTTTTCATCTCACAAATACCCTACCCCGCTCGCCCTACGGACACCCGTCCAAGTCGCGCCACTTGGCGACCTCATGGGTGAACTCATACACCCCGTCAGCGTTGGGCGTGCCAAGGCTGTCCAGCCCAATCGTCACGACACGGTTAGCGATTTCCTCGCACTCCGTCCCCTTTTCCACGGCGTCCCACGTCCCGCGCACAAACTTATAGTCGATGCTGATTCCCTCTTGGAATTCCAGCGTAATTGCGTGCTGATCATTGCCGAGGTTTTCCAACATCATATTGGGCGCTGCCGGGTCCCACGTCGGGTAGGCGTCGCCGCTCTTGAAGTCGCCCGCGACATGCACCACCGCGTCATCCGGCGTGTATTCCGGCACATTGACGATCAGGCGCACTTGGAAGGTCGCCCGCGTCACGTCAACCTCGCGGCTTTCCGCCCGCGCTGATTCGTTCAGGCCGCCATCGACCACCGTCACGGCGTAAACATACACATTCCCCTGCGAGACGGCCACATCATCATAGCCGGTGGCGTCCGCGCCCAATTCAGCCAGCAGAGACGCCGCTCACGCCAGCGCCCAACACATCAACCGACGCTAGCGCGTCGGGCGGGGTCGTGTCGTCGCCCGCGCTGACGATCACCAGCGGGTTTGACCCGTCAGCCAGCGCCGCTTCTGTCCACGTCTGACCGGCGTCCGTGCTGAAGCGCACACGCACCGCGTAATCTCCCGCTGCGATTGGCACAAGCGTCACGCTGTAAGCGTCAGCCTCGTCTGCCGCACCGCTGTAGCTCATCGGAACCCAAACCGCCTCAACGTCGGGCAACGCCAGCGCCGCCTGAACGCGCACGCCCCGCGCCGGATTGTCTGCCCCCGTCACGCCGTCGATGGTCAGACTGGCCGCGACATCCACCGCCAAACCAACCTGCAAAACCAGCTCCGCCGACGGATCACTGATAAACGCGACCGACCCGACCATATACGACGGGACAGCAGGGCTGTCGGCATAAACCAACTCACCCGAAACGCCCGCGCTGTTCGCCGCCGCCACCGCGTAATGGTAGACATAACCGTTGGCGACCGTGGAATCGGTGTAAGTCGTCTCGCTGATCGGCGCATCGTTTAGGCGGACATAGCCCCCCTGCGCGACCGGGCTGCGGTAGATGTAATAACCGCTCGCGCCATCCATCGCCGCCCAATTAACCGTCACCGCGCCGGTCTCTGCCGCCACAGTCACGACGGGTTCAGCCTGCGCCGCGAGGAACAAACCTGCGTCCGCTGTCACCGTCCAGACGGCTGCACTGCGCCCAGCAACCGTGACAGTTTCGCCGCCGTCACTGCTCACGGGTTGCTCGCTGCCCAACGTGGGCGCAAGTGTCAAGCCAGACGGGAGCGTCCCTGCCGCAAAACCAGAGGATAGCTCGTAGCTCACCGCCTCGTCCGAGACATTGACGACCACCAGCGCGGCGTTACCCGCCTCGGCATCCACGCGCAGGAAGGCAAGGATGTCATCCGTCGTCCCGAGCGTCACCATCTCACCTTGGCGCAGCGCCGGGTTAGCCGAGCGCAGTGCGCCGAGCGCCTGATAGTGCGCCAGCATGTCGTCATTGGGGGATGGATAGTGGTCGCCTTCGGTGTCCGGCCACGGGTACGTCGCCCGGTTATAAGGGTCGTCCTGCCCGTCAACATTCGGCGCGTCGATGGCAATTTCGTCGCCGTAGTAGATGGTTGGCGCGCCCGGCAGCGTGAACAATACCGAGGCGGCCAGCGCCAACGACTCCGAGGCATCGCCCAGCGCGTGCAGCACGCGGGATGTGTCGTGGCTGCCCAGCAGGTTCATCATGGCGTGGTACGCCATCTGCGGGTAATCCTCCTCAACTGAGCGCACAGTGGCCTCGAAGGCCGCCGGGGTCAAACCGGGGATGCGCCCGTCGTTGTCGGCGAAATCACTCCCGTTCACGAACCCGATGATGGCACGGCGGAAGCGGTAGTTCATCACCGAATCCCACTCGTCACCCAGCAGCCATTCGGTCGAATCGTTCCACTCCTCACCGATGATGACGGCCTCAGGGTTGGTGTTGCGGACGACCGTGCGGAAGCCCTCCCAGTAACTATTGCTGGGGTCGCGTCCGTTGTCGATGTCACCGGCCACGTCTAAGCGCCAACCGCCGATGCCCTCTGCACCCCACATGCGCGCCACACTGTCCGGCCCGCGGAAGAAGTAGGCGCGCGGCGCAAACTTGGTGTTGTCAATCTTGGGGATGCTGTCGAACCCGAACCACGACTCGTAGAAGGTGTTGCCCTCGCCGTCATCGACACAGATGTCGGGGATTACCCCGGTCGGCGGCTCGAAGAAGAACCAGCTCCGGTATTCACTGTCTAAGCTTTCGCACGCGCCAAGTTCGCCCTCAAACCGCCCGTAGCGGTCAAAGGCCGGGCTGTCGCTGCTCATATGGTTAAACACGCCGTCGAGAATCAGCACGATTCCACGCGCTTCGGCCTCGGCCACCAGCGTGCGGAAGTCGTCCATATCGCCCAAAATCGGGTCGATGACTTTATAGTCCACCGTGTCATAGCGGTGGTTGCTGCGCGCCTCGAAAATCGGTGTCAGATACAGCGCCGTCACACCCAAGTCGCTCAGGTAATCCAGCTTTTCGGTGATGCCCGCGAGGTCGCCGCCAAAAAAGTCACTGTTGAAGTAGCCGAGGCCGCTTTCAGTCGTCACGCGGCGGCCATCGACCGGCGGCTCATTCCATGTCTCATGGAAAATCAGGTCAAGCTCACCGTAGAAGGTATCGCTGCCGGTTTCAGGGTCGTTGCTGGTGTCGCCGTTGCGGAATCGGTCAGGGAAAATCTGATAGATGACCGCGTTCCGCATCCATTCCGGCGTATAAAATTCAGGGTCGTAGACACCAATCTGATAGCTGGCGTCCGATGACACATCGACCGCCGCGCCAGCCCCGCCCTTATTGGCGGCGTTGAGTTCACCCGTCAGCAGGGTATCGTCCTCGTAGTACCATACGCGCGCGCCCTTGCGGACGATAAAACGGTAGTAGAGGACGGTGGTCTCGTCACCAGCAGCCAGCGTGGTCTCCCACAGCTCATAGCCGTCTGGCGTCACCGTCACCGACTCCATCGGGACGACGTTTTGACTCTGTGTGCGCGAGTTGTACGTCCGCACGCTGGCCGCGTCAAGCTCGCCTTCCAGCGCTCGCAGGCGCAGCGTCACGGGCGTCCCAAACGGCACTGCCCCAGCCGGGACACGGTATAAATCATCGCGGCTGTCGTGCATCAGCCCAGAAACTGGCTCATCCTGTGCGGCCACCGACAGCGAAAATGCCGCGACCACCACCATCCACGCCAAAAAGCGCGTAAAACCCTTCAAGTCCATCACAAAAACCTCTTGAATATCCCTAAAATTATCCGCCGACGCAAAAGCGCCGACGTGAGCCATAACTGTAGCACGTCGGCGCAGATTATCGCGGGAATTCTGTGTAATCTACCTAAAAGCGCCGCACCTACAGCCCAAACCAATCGGGCAGGTCAAGGCGGGTCACGCTGTCGAGGAGCTGAGTCAGTTCGCTCACCTTGGCGGTGCTGGCGTGTCCATCACAGCGCCACATCACCACCCCGGACGTATCGACCAAGAAAAGATACAGATTGTCCTCGTGTGGGATGTCAAGGAAGCGGCAAAAATCTTCCTTCTCGACATACAATGTCACGACCGTTTCCAGTGAAAGCTGGTCTTCCAGCACGAAACTGCTGCGTAGGTTGCCGTCCTGTTCGGCTTGGTCTTCAGGAGCCATCAGCCCTAGCGTCGGTACTTCATAGAACCGGACGCGCTCATATT
>JALONW010000173.1 GCA_025454725.1 Anaerolineae bacterium | reverse complement strand
CAGGGCAGGCCCTGTCCCTACGGGGCGGATAATCCCACGCCATTTTTCACCTGCGTGCGGGAAAATTCCCTCGTGTAGGGACAGCACCTGTGCTGTCCGCGCTGTCCTGTCCTCCCCATGGAGAGGGGGCCGGGGGGTTAGGTTACGCCGCTTGTTTTTTACCGAAGAAGATGCGGTCTGCTTCGACAGCGAACAGCACAATCACGGCGAGCCCCATCGAGGAGAGGAATTCCGCCGCGCTGATGGGATAGGTATCCAACACGCCCTGTAGGAACGGGGTGTAGACGACCAGCAGTTGCAAGATGAAGGTCGAGACAATCGCCCAAAACAGCAGCATATTCTTCTTGAACCACACGCGGAAGAATGAGGTGCTGTCCCCAGCGTGGATTCCGGCCACGTGCGCCATCTGACCAATCGCCAAGACGGTAAAGGCGATGGTGCGCGGGATGCTCTCCAACACCGCCAACAGCCCATCACCGCCTCCGTGGCTGCCTTCAGCCTCGGCCTCGGCAAGCTGACCTTCTAACACCGCGACACGGGCTTCGGTGGTCAAGCTGTCCCAATCGGACGGCACGAGCGCTTCTTCCCGCGCCATGTCTAACAGCGCTGCACGGCTGAGATTTTCCGCCCCCAGCGTCGGGCTAAACGGGTCGAGGCCGCGGTTGGTGTGACCGTAATAGAACCCGATGAGCGTGACAATCGCCAGCACAACCGCTAAGACCACGACTTGACGCCCCAACCCACGGGCGAAGATGCTTTCGCTTTTCGCACGCGGATTGCGCTTCATCACGTCGTTTTCGGCGGGTTCAAATCCCAGTGCAATCGCAGGCAGCCCGTCGGTGACCAAATTCACCCATAAGATTTGAATCGCCAACAGCGGAATCGGCATACCGATGACAATCGCCACCAGCATGACCAAAATCTCACCGACGTTAGAACTGAGCAGGTAGCGGACGAATTTCCGCACATTGTCGTAAATCGTGCGGCCTTCTTCGACGGCTGCGACGATGCTGGCGAAATTATCATCGGTCAGCACCATGTCCGCCGCGCCCTTGCTGACTTCTGTGCCGGTGATGCCCATTGCCACACCGATGTCGGCTTGCTTGAGCGCTGGCGCATCGTTCACACCGTCGCCAGTCATCGCCGCGACTTCGCCCTGTGATTGTAAGGCCTTGACCAAGCGGAGTTTGTGTTCTGGCGACACGCGGGCAAAAGCCGACGTCCGCTTGAGCGCCGCGACCAACCCCGCTTCATCCATCTTTTCGAGTTCTGCGCCGGTGATGGCTTGTTCGCCCTCGCGCAAGATACCGAGGTCTTTGGCGATAGCCTCTGCCGTCAGCGCGTGGTCACCGGTAATCATAATCGGGCGAATTCCCGCAGACCGCGCTACCGCAACCGCCGCTTTGGCTTCTGGACGGGCGGGGTCTAAAATGCCGACCAAGCCTAACAAGACCAAATCGCGCTCCAGTTCTGGCGTCATCTCAGCAGGGACAGCTTCCAGTGGGCGATAGGCCACGCCCAGCACGCGCAGCCCTTGCGACGCCATTTTATCGACCTGTGCTTGCCAAGTCGCCCGACGCGCCTCGCTCAGTTCTTCGACGCCGCCCGGCACATGTTCATATTTCGCCCAGCCCACCAACCGGTCAGGCGCGCCTTTGGTGATGGCGATAAATTTCCCGTCAAACAAGGTGTCCGCGTGTGAGCCGACCACTTGATGCACTGTGGTCATGGCCTTACGCTCCGATGAGAAAGGCAGTTCGGCCACACGGGGCAGGTCTTTTTCGAGCGTTTGGCGCGTCCAGCCGACCTTTTGCGCGGCGACCAATAACGCGCCTTCGGTGGTGTCACCGACCACGCGGAACGTACCAGCTTCGGTACGCTCTAAATAGGCATCGGTGTCCAGCGCCATCGCCTTGAGAAACCGCCCCAACGCCGCGTTGGTAAGCGGGTCGATGGTCTTACCGTCCACCACAAAATCGCCTTCTGAGCTGTAGCCGACGCCGGTCACAGACACATCATCATGTCCGGGGAGCGCAAGGCTGGTCGCGGTCATCTCATTTTTGGTCAGCGTACCCGTTTTATCGGAACAAATCACCGTGACCGAGCCGAGCGTCTCGACGGCAGGCAAACGACGAATCAGCGCATTCCGGCGCACCATCCGCGCCGCGCCCAGCGACAAACTCACGGTGATAATCGCCGGTAAGCCTTCCGGCACGGCGGCGACGGCAAGGCTGATGGCGGTAATCAGCATCTCGTTAAATTCAATGCCGCGCAGCAAACCCGCGACAAAGACGGCGGCAACCACAATCAGCGCGCCGCGCACCAGTGTGATGCTCAGGCGGTGAAGTTGGATTTGCAGCGGGGTTTGTGTGTCTTCCACACCCATGAGCATCTTGGCGATTTTGCCCAGTTGGGTTTCCAGCGCCGTCCCCGTGACCAGCATCTCACCACGGCCAAAATTGATGGCCGTCCCCATGAACGCCATATTTTTCTGGTCGCCAATCCCGACATTACTTTCGGTCAGCGCCTCGATTTTCTTCTCAACCGCTTGAGATTCCCCTGTGAGGGCGGCCTCTTCGATGTTCAAACTTTTGGCGACGATGAGCCGTCCGTCGGCGGGGATGCGGTCTCCTTCTTGGAGCAGAACGACATCACCCGTCACCAGTTCTTCCGAACTGATTTCGGACACCGTGCCATCGCGCCGCACGCGCACCGACGGGACTTGCATCGCGCCCAATGCGGCCAGCGCTTGCTCGGCCCGAAACTCTTGGTAGGTGCCAAGCGCGGCGTTGAGGACGACAATCACGAGGATGACCACCGCATCTTCCACGTCATTCAGCAGCACCGAGACCACGGCAGCCAAAATCAGGATGATGACCATGACATTTTTGAATTGTTCGAGCAGGATTTTCCAAACCGAAGAGCCTTCGCCCGTGGGGAGGATATTCCGCCCATTTTTTGCCAACCGTGCGGCGGCCTCGGCACTGGTCAAACCCTGCTGCGGATCGGTTTTGAGTTCCGCCGCAGCTTGGCTGATATCTAGCTGATAAAACTCAGGCATAGTGGGTGTCCCTATTGATAGGTGTGTGGTGTTCTTGTGTGTCGCTTTCTATTGTACCCGCCGCGCCAAATCCCGCTTGCGAACGTCACCCCTAAATCCCGCCTTCCCATGGAGAGGTAGTCGGGGGATGAGGTTCGTTTTTAGCGCCAACACGCGGCATCCCGCTATAATCATGCGCTGTGATGATGATTCGACAGGGAGATTTTTTATGCAGTACACACGGTTAGGGCGCACCGGCCTACAGGTCAGCCGTCTCTGCCTCGGCGCGATGACCTTCGGTTGGTCCGCCGACGAACAGACCTCGTTCGACATCCTCAACGCCGCGCTGGCGCACGGAATCAACTTCATCGACACCGCCGACATCTACTCGTTTTGGATTGACGGCAACCACGGCGGCGAATCCGAGACCGTACTCGGTAAGTGGCTGAGGGGGCAAACCCGTCGCGACCTCGTGATTGCGACCAAGTGCCGCATCCACAATCACAAGGTGGAGGGAATTAACCGGCAGGGCTTGAGCCGCCACCACATCATCCACTCGGTGGAAGACAGCCTGCGCCGCCTCCAAACCGATTACATCGACCTGTACCAAGCGCACGCCTTCGACGAAAACACCCCCATCGACGAGACGCTGTATGCCTTTGACCACCTCGTGAAATCGGGGAAGGTATTGTACGTCGGCGCGAGCAACTATCCCGCGTGGCGTCTGATGGAGTCGCTGTGGGCGGCGGATAAAAACGGCACAGCGCGCTATGACAGCCTTCAGCCGCATTATTCGCTGTTCCACCGTGACGAGTATGAACGCGACCTCGCGGATGTGTGCGGCAAATATAGCATCGGCGTCATTCCGTACAGCCCGCTGGCAGCGGGGTTTGCGACCGGCAAATATCAGCGCGGCAACGCGGCCTCTGCCGACACCACCCGCGCCGGTTCTGGCCTGATTCAGCGGCTGATAGACGACCCGAAGGCATGGGATGCGCTGGACGTGGCGCAGCGTATCGCGGACGGCCACCGCCGTCCGGTCGCGCACGTCGCGCTGGCGTGGATGCTGCACAAGCCGACCATCACATCGCCCATTATTGGGGCGCGCACCGTTCGCCAGTTGGATGACCTTGTGGGCGCGGTAGACCTCAAACTGAGCGAAACAGAAATCGGCCAGCTCGACGCCGCCACCGACGGTCTCGGCATCGGTGAACGTCACCGGGCGTAGGGGGCTTAATCCTCTAAGTCGATGTCATAGACTGTGCTGCGTTTCCAACCCGACTCAGCGGCCACGGCTTTGGCGGCGGCAGAACGTGAATCTCCGGCGGCGAGGCGGGCGCGCAGGGCATCGCGCACTCGCGCCTCGTCCCACGCTGACGGCTCTGGCGCGGGGCCGAACAGCACGACGATTTCGCCGCGTGGCGCGTCGGTCTGGTAGCGGCGCAGCACCTCGTCCACCGTGCCACGGGTGAACTCCTCAAATTTCTTGCTGACCTCGCGGGCGACGCAGCACGGGCGGTCAGCACCCAGCGACTCGCGGGCGGCGGTCAGGGTCTCGACGAGCCGGTTGGGCGACTCATAGGCCGCCAGCGTGCGGCGGACGTGCGCCAGCGCGCCGAACAGCTCACGCAGACCCTTCCGCGGCAGGAAGCCGAGAAAGATAAAGGTATCGGTCGGCAGGCCGGAGGCGGTCAACGCTGGCAGCAGGGCGTTCGGCCCCGGCAGCGCCTCGACCCGGTAACCGCGGCTGGCGGCCTCGCGTACCAGTTCATAGCCGGGGTCGCTCAGGCCGGGTGTCCCGGCGTCGCTGATAAGCGCGACATCGCCGGTTTCAAGCGCCGCGAACAGCGCGTCGAGCTTGGCGAGCTTGTTGTGTTCGTGATAGCTGGTCAGCGGCGTGGTGATGTCATAGTGCTGCATCAGGATACGGCTGGTGCGTGTGTCCTCGCATGCCACCAGCGCGACCTCTTTCAATACGCGCAGCGCCCGCAGGGTGATGTCCTCAAGGTTGCCAATCGGGGTAGGGACGAGAAACAGCGTACCGGGCATGGGGTTTCCGTAGGGTGTGCGTCTAAACCGGGGTGAATGGTTATGCTATCATAAGCTCAACCTGTCCGTTATGGGATACCGATTGCCGCTATGAACCGCCTACCTCTTCCTCTTATCGCGCTCCTCGCCGTCATCGCCGCGCTGGCGCTGCCCGCCCCCGCACAGGCACAGGTCGATTTCGCCGCCTGCGCCGGTTCGACCCCCGCCAATGTCTCGGCGGACTGCCTGTCGCTGATGGAGTCGTTCCCCGCCCCGACCGTGGTCGAGGTGCGTGCCGACCGCTACACGCTTAACAACTACAGCTTCTACAAGGTCGATAATGTCGGCGCGGGTGTGTACGACGCCCCCGGCGGCAACCTGCTGCGCCAATTCCCGTCTGGTTTCCACTTCGTCAGCGCGCGCGGCTTCCAAGACGGCTGGGTGCAGATTGCTGATGGCGGTTGGATGCTGGAGACCGACCTGAGCTATTCGCCCGCGTCAGAGCTGCGCGGTGTGCAGGTGCTGGACGGCCTTGCCAATCAGTTCGGCTGGGTGCTGGACACCATGTGTACGTCCCTCACCCCCGGCGCGCAGCAGGATTGTGAGACCGGGCGGCTGGTCACCCGCTTCGAGCGCATCAATCTGTTCTCGTATGTCGTCGATGAAGACGGCTGGCGCTGGTACATGGTCGGCCCCGACCAGTGGATTGAGCAGCGCGTGATTGCCAAGCCGGTCATCGCCGAGCGTCCAGAAGGCATTGAGGGGCGCTGGGTGTCGGTTGACCTGTACGAACAGGTCTTGGTCGCCTACGAGAACGACACGCCCGTCTTTACCACTGTCATCTCGACCGGCCTGCCGGGGACAGAGACCGAAGAAGGTGTGTTCCGCGTGTGGGCCGCCCTCCCCAACGACAGCATGAGCGGGGCGACCGGCGCGCCCAACGCCTATGACCTCAGCGGCGTGCCTTGGGTGCAGTATTTCGACAATTCCATCAGCCTGCATGGGACGTACTGGCACAACAACTTCGGCTACCGCCGCAGCCGCGGCTGTGTCAACCTGAGCATCAGCGACTCGCGTTGGCTGTTCGAGTGGGCGCAAGAATCGGAGCAGACCCCGCGTAACATCCGCCCCGTCCCGATGGAAGAAGCCACTGGGATTGGTGTGGTGGTCTGGGCGTCCGGTGAGTACACTGCGGGCGGCGCGGCCAGTAAATAAAATGGCAAACTAACGCCAAATACCCCTTTCTCGCACATCGCTGGAAAGGGGTGTTTTTTTGGACGACCCATTGGCAGGCCATCTCACCCTTCAATGAAATTCGTGAGGGTCAGGTGGCCTATTTTATCGTCCATATTACCGGCTGTTATTTTTTGGGTGAGTCTACCTAGTTAAAATCATACCCCAGACCCACTAATAATTTTATCATTAGCGTTATGATTAAAGTTATTCACACAAACACGTTCACTCGTGTCGTGGAAAGAATACATCTGAAAAAACAACATGTAAGGACAACACAACATGCGTAATAAGACATCCATCTTGATGTTACTGACCACCGTCTTCGCCCTTTTGGGTCTGACGACAGTTTCAATTGCCCAAGACCCCACCCCAGAGCCTATTGACCCGACGGTCAACGCTTACACCATCACCGACATCATCAACTCACCGGAGAACTACTACGGCAGCGTTGTAAACTTTGATGGCATCGTGAGCGAGTTGGTGAACGTTAAAGCCTTTGTGGTCGATGATGAGGCCTTCTTGGGGACCAACCAAGTGTTGGTCATCAACAACACCGGCAGCGAGCTTCCGGTTTGGATCAGCCGTGATGTCCGTGTTCGCGTGACCGGCGTTGTATATCCTCGTACCTCGGATGGTGGTCTGGATCAACTGCTGGCCAATGTCAACATGAATGTGCAGCAGCCGATGGTTGAAGCTACCGCTGAAGATGTGACTGACATGACTCCCACCGCGCCCAGCGAGAGCGAGATGGAAGCTGTTGACCCGATGCCGAACCCGTTCGGCCAAGGTGTCGTTCATTCGTTGAGCTCCGCAATCGTGCCGGAGCGTCTGGTTGAGTGGACAATCATCGAGCTAACCTCGATTGAAGATGTCCTCATCATCCAAGACAACAACTAACCTCACACCCGTTCAGCAGGGTGGAGGGCAACCTTCCACCCCGAAACAAAACCCCTGTAGTCGCTGTCTCGACGGCGTTACGGGGGTTTTGTTGTTCTCTCAAGTCGTCATAGATGCTACAACAACCGCATGGTTTGTCGGCACTGACCTACCGTAAAAGCTGTAAACGCTGGCGCATCAGCGGCTGGCTGACCGCTTGGGCGTCTAAACGGTCTGCGCCCAGAAAGCGGACGAAACGCGCAAACCCCCGCCCCAGCGCCTCGACAAACGCATCATTGGCGGCGAGGCGCTCGTCTTCCAACCATAGGCCGAGAATCACGAAAGTATTGGTAGTCCGGTCGAGTTTGCTGTCAAAGCGGGCGACCAGACGCTCCCCCCACAGGATGGGTAGGGTATAGTAGCCGTGCTTGCGCTTTTCCAGCGGCTTATAGACTTCCCAGATGTAATCGAAGTCGAACAGCACCTTGGCGCGCCCGCGTGCGCTCACCGGGTCAAAGCGGCGAGAGAAAGACCACCTCGTCGGTGCTTGTCGCGTCCAGCGGTGTCCACGTTTCAGGTATCCGCCCCGCCGCCAGTTCTTCGACGAGCGGCACATCCACGCCGAGCGCGTAGTATGTCCCCTTCCAGCCCTCTACCTTTAATTCTATAAGGCTGCCGCTGGCGAATAGGTCTTGCAGCGCGGCCTCTTTCCGGTTGAGGGGGACGCCGCGCTGGAAGGCGTCGCTGCTGCGCTTGAGCGGCGCGAAACCGTGGAAGGCCAGCTCCTTTAGGATTAAAAAGCGGTCGGTCTCGGCGTCGGTGTGTTCATAGATAAATTCCGGCGGCGCGACCGCCTCGGTTAGGGCGTAGACGCGCTCGAACTTCTCGCGGTGATGGGTCATCACCTCCCCGATGCGCCACAGGTAGTACAGCGCCAGCGAGGTGTCTTTCCCGCCCCGATAACTTTGCGTCCGCTTGCGGTCTGCGACGGAAAAATCGCGGTTGCTGACCGTCCCGCGCTCACGGAGCAGCGTTTTGACTTCTTCCATGACGGTGGCGTGTTCGGCTACCATCTTGTTGACCCGTGAGTCGTGTTCGGAGTCGCCCATGCGCTCCCGGCGCATCACCACCCGCCAATAGGGAAGCTCATCCATCGGGCGGGCGGCCAGCCAGCCGCCCCAATCGAAAAATTTGCGCTGTTGATAGGTGATGTCTTCCCACAGGCCGGGTGTATAGTCGATGACGCGGCTGTGTAAGGCGATGTCGTGGGCGCGGGCGATGATTTGCAGCGGGTCGAGCTGGACGTATTCCATGTCGCGCATGGCCTGTTCGGTCCCCGTCGCGCCACGCCAGCGCCGCCCCGGCCACAGCCCCTGTTTGCCGAGGACGAAGCGCCGTGCAGTCTGGATGTCGATGGTCAGCATGGTTTAATCCCGCGCCGTCGCAACCCAGTCCTGCCCAGTAATCCCCCGGTGGCCGAGAATCATGTTCAGCTCGGCGGCGTGTTCTTGGATGTGGCGCATCGCGTACAGTTGCAGCTCCAAGTAGGTCGGCTCCATCCACTGAAACACACAGACTTGACGGGCGCGCTCGTCAGTCAGCCCCTCAAACATGGCTTTGGCCTTCTCACGGCATGTTTTAAGGTAATGCTGGACATCGGACTTGCTGTACGGCTGGTCGGGCAGTTTACCGCGCACAAATGGCGCGGGCGGCAGAAAACCGTCGTAAGAGCCGCCCAAAAACAGGTCAGTCCAAAACAAAGTGTGATAGGCAATAAACCAAAATTGGCCGTAGCGGGCGTCCTCGTCATCCTGCCACAGGACAGTCTCCCATAGCGCGTCCGGGCAGAGGGTCAGGGCGTCGTCCAGCGTGTCGAGGGCTGCGCCGTACTGCTTCCAAAGGCTGTTCTTCCAGAGTGCGTTCATCAGTCTCCCCCCAGGGTGGTGATTTAGTAGAACATAAGTTTAACACAGAATGGAATATTGGCGCATCTATCCACAAAAAAACACGCCCTCAGTTTTGTCTAAAAACTGAGGGCGTTTGCTGGCTTTAGGGAGCGCGGCGGCCTAACGCGCCTTGATGACACCCATAAAGAACAGGCCAAAGACCACTGCGCCGACCAACAGCGCGAGGACGACATTGCTGGTGGCGATATACATGGCGACAAAGCCGCCGATAAAACCAACCACTGCCAGTTGTGTACTCCGTGGGAGCGTCTTCATGATGTTTTTTTTCCCCTTTTAAACGTTGCTTGGCTGGGCAGGTCATGTTCAGTGTGGACGACCCGCTTATGCGTCATAACACCACCATACCGCCGTCGATACTCATGGCGTGGCCGGTCATGAACGATGACCGAGGCGAGAGCAAGAAAATCACCGCCTCGGCTACTTCTTCGACCGTCCCCAGACGCCGCATCGGGACACCCTGAAGCGTCGCGCCGACGAGGCCGGGGCGGGTCTTCTCCAGCGTCGCCACCATCGGCGTGTCGATGTAGCCGGGACAGACAGCGTTAATGCGGATGTTGTCGCGGGCATATTCCCCCGCCGCCGATTTGGTCAGGCCGACCACGCCATGCTTGGCCGCGCTGTAGGCGGAGTTGTTGGGGAACCCGACCAAGCCTGCCGCCGACGCCATATTGACGATGGATGCGCCGTCCCCGTTGTGGCGCATGTGCAGCACCTGATACTTCATGCACAGCCAAACGCCTTTGAGGTTTACGTCCATCACACGGTCCCACAGGTCTTCACCGAGTTGGTGCAAGCGGGCGATGTCACCGCCGACCCCAGCGTTGTTGAACGCCCCATCAATGCGCCCAAAGCGCTCGACCACCGCGCCCATGTACGCCTCAACATGCTGGGCGTTGCTCACGTCGAGCGTGTCGCTGTAGACCGCCGCGCCCAACGCCTCAGCCTGCTCGACGGTAGCCGCCAGCCCCGCGCTGTCCACGTCACTGACGGCGATGCGAGCGCCCTCCCGTGCCGCCGCCAGCGCCGTCGCCCGGCCAATCCCGCTGGCTGCCCCGGTAATCACAATACTATGGTCTTGTAACAACATGTTATAAAAATACCTTTCTCTGATCGGTTAAGAACAACCATCCCAGAGTGTAACCAAGACGGCGCGGCGTGTCATGGGGTTTAGGACTTATGGGGGTGGTGGATGGTTTTTGCCTGCTGCGCGGTGACAGCGTATAGTTAGGGACAATCGAACCCACCCTAAGAGGCAAACGCGCCCATGACCCTGCCCGATTGGCACACCCGCCCGGCTGAACTGCTCCAACACCTCATCCGCTTTGACACGACCAACCCACCCGGCGACGAGACCAAGCTCATCGCGTGGGCAGCGGATGTGATTCGCAGCTATGACATCGAACCGACCCTCGTCGGCAAATCGCCCAGCCGCACCAACCTCGTCGCCCGGCTGAAAGGACGCGGGGAAGCGCCGCCGCTGCTGCTGTACGGCCACGTCGATGTCGTGCCGACGGTGGGACAGCAGTGGACTCACCCTCCGTTCAGCGGCGACCTCATCGACGGGTATGTGTGGGGGCGCGGCGCGCTGGACATGAAGGGGGGCGACGCCATGTTGATGGCCGCGTTCCTGCGCGCCGCTGCTGAGGGTACAGACCTGCCCGGCGACCTGATTTTCGCGCTGACGGCGGACGAGGAAGACGGCAGTGAGTACGGGACGCGCTACCTCGTCGAGAACCACGCTGACCTGTTCGCGGGGGTGAAATACGGCCTGAGCGAGTTCGGCGGCTTCCCCCTCAACATCGCGGGTCGGCGCTTCTACCCCATCATGGTGGCCGAGCGTTACATCTGCACGCTGAAAGTGACCGTGCGCGGGGCAGGCGGCCATGGCGCACAGCGCGCCACCGGCACAGCGATGGGGCGCTTGGGTCGGATGCTGACAGCGATGGAAGGCGCACGCCTACCCGTCCACATCACCCCAGTGGTAGCGGCGCTGGTCGAGGCGGTGGCGGACGGCCTCCCAGCCCCGGTTTCGGCGCAGGTGCGCGGCCTGCTTGACCCCGCGCAGACCGACCGCCTCTTGGATGAACTGGGCGGCGCGGTGCGCCTGTTCGACCCGCTGCTGCACAACACTGCCAACCCGACACTGGTTCAGGGCGGGACACGGGTCAACGTCGTGCCGTCGGAAATCAGCGTGACGCTGGACGGGCGCGTCATCCCCGGCGTGTCGCCCGCCGATTTCATCGCGGAAGTGCGCGCCCTGATTGGCGACGACCTGCACATCGAACAAATCAGCGGGGAGCCTGCCGCCGCGCAGATGCAGCCCGA